>JANQFT010000362.1 GCA_028277685.1 Phycisphaeraceae bacterium | reverse complement strand
ACCAATCACCATCCGGCGTATCGATCAACGTACCATGCCCGCGCGACCACCAACGTTCATCGGCGAACCAAGTGCGAATGATCGGATTGTGCGGTGAATCTTCCCAAGGCCCATCTACATTACGACTGCGCGTGTGCAGCACCGCATGGCTGGTCGCCGGTCCTGCCGTACCACCCATCGCGACAAGCATGTGGCACCAGTCATTCCGCCATAACAATTTCGGGCCTTCCAGACAGCCGCCCTCGATGCGCCAGTCATCGGGAATCGGCCAACCATCATAGGTGTGACGCATCTCACCCGCGGTGGCCAGGCCATCGTCCGTCAGCGGTACGATCGCGCCGGTTGACATGTGAAGGTAACGCTTGCCGTCGGCGTCGACCACGTGTCCAGGGTCGATGTGCCGTATGCCCAGATCGATCGGCTCTGACCACGGCCCTTCGATCGCATCGGCATGCACCACGAAGTTGCCGCCGGTCGTCTTGTAGTAGATGTAGAACCGCCTCGCATGATGCACCAGTTCCGGTGCCCACACATCGCCATGCCCTTCAGGCAATGCGCAGGTCAGCGGCTGCCAGTTCACCAGATCATCCGACCGCCAGATCAACATCCCCGGCCCGTACAAGAAGCACGAGTGGGTCATGTAGTACGTCGTGTCTACGCGGATGATCGAAGGATCGGGATAGTCGCCGGCCAACAGCAATTCATGATCGGTCAATGGTACGCCTCCAGGTCCGACAGATCATATCGCATTCCCTGCGACATACATACGAGTCACGAGACAGCAAGGTCTTCAACGCCGTCCTGCTCGATGATCGTGTGTGGGCATGATGTGATGGGCACGCCGTTGACGGTTACGTTTTCCAAGCTGATCTGGCTGATGCGACCCGGCACACACATGCTCTCAACGTGAATCCGCGGCACACGTTGCGTGGCGAAAGCGATATTCCGTAAGGTCACATTGCGGATTCGTCCTTGCATCAGCCGATCCTCGGGGCTGAACCAGCCGTGCGATTTGTGATAGTGCCAGACCATGATGCAGATGAGCTTGGGCGCGGTAACATGCTCGACGCGGATGTTTTCGAACAGCACGTCTTCAACCAGGGCATCACCGGTGTGATGGATCGTCAGCGCGCCAGCGCGATCGTTCCAGCCCGCGCCAAAGCTCAGGTGCTTGACCACATGCAGCAGATCGATATCTGCAAAGCGAACGCGGCGGACGAAGTCAGTCTGCAGCTCGTAGCCGATCTCGATGCCATTGCCGCCATCGCCCTTCCAGAGCACACAGCGTTGAAAGGTCACAGCCTCCACACGCGCTCCCTCGGCGAGAGGGGTGGACTTGATCACAATGCAGTCATCGTTGCACTTGATGAAGCAATGCTCGACATGCACGCGGGTACTGCCATCCACATCAATACCATCGCTGTTCAACCCACTGCTGACGATCTTGGCATGACGTACCTGCACGTTCTCACACCGACGGATGATGATGTTCCACCGGCGGTAGGTGGTGAGAATCGGCCCATCGATCAACACGTTGGCGCATTGGTCGATCGTGATGGGTGAGAAGGAACTGGCCTGATCTTCACCGGTGCTGTCGAGCACACCGGAGCCAAGGATGCGGATATCGCGCTTGCCGTGCAGGTCGATATGCCCATGCACCCACGCGCCCTCCGCCAGGTAGAGCGTACCACCATCGGGGATGTCGATCTGCCCTGCATCATGTTCACCCGGCCCGAACGTGATCAGCTTCTTTTCGTTGTCGAACGGCGCGACAGCTTCACGTTCGGCGAAGATCAGCAGCGGGCACGTCAGGTCGTCGTTGAATTCCACGCACAGGTAGCTCGGCTCCTTCATGGTGAAGTGCAATGCATCACCTGCAATCGTGTGCGCAATATCTCGCGCCAGCGGTCGCACGACGGCCGACTCAATCCGACAAGGTGCGTGAACGACCACGTCCATCTCGCCATCGAAGGTAATGGTGGCAAATGCTGCGCCGGCAACCTGATGCACCGGCACATCATGATCGTCAATCACCAACCGATACGTCGTCTGTGTCTGCGTTGAGCAATCCATGGCGTGTGTTCCTACTTGACGATGTATCCCTGATACACGCCGCTGACGAATATGTTGCTGAAGTAAACGCGGCCGAATTCCTGGCGGTCGGCGGCAAAGATGCGTGGGCGGATGCCGCGGTGCAGTTTGCGATCGACCTTGCTCCACGTGGTACCCATGTCGGTTGAGCGGTACAGGCCTTGCTCGGCATCGCCGACGGCCTTGCCCCAGACGTAAATGGTCGGTTGATCCTTCGCGTTGCCCGGGGCTTCTTTCCCGAATGTGACGAACGTGGGACGATGCCCCTGGAAGTACGGCACGCGCTGGAACGACTGGCCAAAATCAGCCGAACGATAGATGCCAGCGTTCGCCAGGTTGATCCACACTTCACCCGCGCGGCCTGGTGCAGTCACCACGTGCACACCCGACAGGTCATCATGCGGATTCTTACTTGGCAGGATGACCGTCGGCGTCCACGTCGCCCCACCATCGCGGCTGACCCACATGGTGTGATCGGCTGCGCGATAGGCGTAGAACGTTCCACCGGCCACACGATCGGCCGCAATCACGTTGGCGAAGTTGAATACACCCGTGTGCATAAACTTCGGCGGCAGCGGACCGCCTGTACTCGTTCGACAGTGCTGCCAGGTCTTCCCGCCATCTTTGGTGTAGTGCGCCACCGGCTTTGGCCGACCGGGCATGACCACGACGTTGTTCGGGTCGGTCGCGGAGACGGCGATCTTCATCCCGCCCTGTTCCTGCTCGAAGTTCGGACCGACCTTCCGCCAGGTATTGCCGGCGTCGGTGCTCTTGATGATGTGCCCGTTCGTTCCGCGGTGGTAGGCAAAGCGCGTGGCCCACAATACGTTGGGTTGCGTTTCGCAGTAGTCGCTGCCGATGGTGTTGATGACATTATCGCGGCCGGTCTTGGGGCGAATATGCTTGTTCGGGATGACGTTCGGATCGTGATGCACGAACCCGCGGATGTCGGCAAACCCACTGACCAACGGCGCGCTGCGGCCATCATCCGATGCGGGCGGACAACTCAGGTGCAGTGCCACGGTGTTTTCCGCGCCGTCGACCGACATGTGCCACTCGACATTCTCATCCCACAGGTTAGTGGCGTGGCGCACCTGAAAGGCATTAACCAGCGTGGCATGACCATCGTTGTGCGGATCAAGGAAGATGCCCGTCGGCGCCAGGCCCCCACGGTGGTAGTACCAACCTTTGGTCCAGGCATTGATGTATGCGCCCTGCTTTTTACCGGCGATACCCGTGGGTAACCAGGTCTTGCCGTCATCCAGGCTGCGGAAGATGGCCGAGCCTTTGCCCTTGACACTGCCGATGGCCACGAGGCGACCGGCATCGCGCGGATGAGCGCTCACGCCCTTGACGCTGTGCATATCCGGTGCGGTGATGTCCTGCCACTGACCGCCCGGCGTCAATTTGGCCAAGCCCCTTTGGTGTGCGGCGTACACCACGCGGTCGGCTCCGATGGTGAACCACCTGACATACGTTGGACCACCCGGCAAGGCATTGAAACTGGGCATGAGTTTGAAGCTGTCACCACCATCCGTGCTTTGCGCGACACCCTTGCTGTGAACTGATACGTAGACGATCTTCGAACGACCACCAAGCATCTTCTCCCCGCCATCGACGAGCACACTGCGACTGCCCGGCCACATGTGACCCTTTTCGCGCGGCAGCACGACCTTCCAGGGTGCTCCCCCATCCATGCTGTGCTGTAGGTCACGTGCCGCCACGTACACCACATCCGGCTTGTTCGGATCGACGGCAATGCAGTTGCCCCAAAAGCGCGCACCGCGCACCTTGCCGCCGGACATGTGGAACTTGCTGACCTGTTTCCAGTGCTCACCGCCATCGGTGGTCTTGAACAACCCGCGCGGGAAGTCACCGCGACCGCCGACCATGGCGTACACGATATCCGGATTGGTCGGGTGCATGCCCACCCCAACGCATCGGCCGATCGGGCGCGGCTGCCATTCATTCAACATCGTCGGATACCACGGCTGGTCGTAACCTTCGCGCTTATATGGGCCACACATGTCGGATTGGGTGTACATCAGACCGGGCTTGGCAGGACTGTAGAACACGCCGGTGAAGTACCCGCCGCCGCCGATGTTGACGTTGCGGAAGGAGTACTTGTCGGTCATTGGCACAAGCGTGGGGGCAACCGGTGGCGTGTCTTCCGCCTTGCGCGTGGCCACCGGTGGCGGCGCGACCTGTCGGTGCAGTTCGAACGTATCGAACACCTTGCTTTGACCGGCGCGTCCATCACCAAACACACCGAACGCGACGATCCTGCCCCCGGGCAGGACGCGCGCTTCCCCCTGGCCCATCCGCAACATTGTCCCCGGTTCAAACTCAAGCGATTTCCACTTCGCGCCCCGTAACGAGAATGTTGTCTGCGCTACCTTGTCGATCTTCTTCGACGCCTTGGGATCACTGAACGTGGTGTCACTGACGAACCATGGGTCGCTGCCATCACGACCATCAGCGTTCACATCAATCTGTACCGCCACCCGCACCTTCACGTTGGCATCTTTTAGTGCCATGTGCCAGCGCATCTCGCCGATTGGTTCGGTCGGTTGGTATTCATCCGTCCAGAATAGATATGGCGACTGGTGATGTCCCAGCAGATAGATGAACCCCACGATGCGCTTGGTCTTCTTCACCGGCTGCGCATCGGAGTTCACTTCCGGCAGCCGCGCACTGCCCGGGCCGCCGCCCCAGGCGTTCTCCGCCTTGCCCACATCCCGCGCGTTGGAACCGGCGTGGTAATGCCAGCCGCTCGATTCGGTCTTCGGCCCTTTGGCAAATATTTCACGGTACAACGTGGTCTGGGCTGAACACAAGCTCACCAGCAGACAGATGATCATCGCAATTACAGTCGTGTTAATCTTCATCGCGTCGTTCTTTCGCAGTCGGTTAGACGTGTCTGAATCATTCGGATTGTTTTGCGAGTCACTTTCTGTGCAGGGCAGTGGCTCGCAGCATTGGGTGTCAGTGGTGATCTGCAGGCCGTCAGGACGCTTGCCTGTGATGGGGGGCGACCGACCATGGTGATTGGCCGCACGTCCGACAGCCAGGCATGTTTCTATTTCAGATGGACGACCGTTCGTCGATCTGTTGTCAGTTTCAGTTCTGCCCACGGCGATGCGCCGCGATGGGTGATCACGGCGACATTCGTCTGTTGACTGTTTGCAGTTACGTGTTCGGGCTTCAGCATGGGTACGCGCACCACAACGTTTGCGGCTGGTCGCTGCCAACTCGGACCGTTGGACGTACCAGGGTAGCGCATGCTGCTCAACGTCACCGTGCCGTATGTGCGGAAACTGAATTCGTACTCCCGCTTGGCCGTCGCGCCGCTCAGTTCGGCCCAGTTGACTTCTACCTTGCCGGGCTTGTCGGACGAGGCGACCTTCTTCGAGACCTTGTCGTACTTGATCAGCAGATCCCAGTGGCCGTCCACCTTCGACGCGTTGACCTCGACGAACGGGAACTGCTTCGGGTCGATGATCGTCTTCCGATAGAAACCGACGTAGTCCTTGCCCTTGGCTGGGCGCAGGGTGATCGATCCGCCGCCCCAATCGGGCTTGTCCGCGAAGAAGATACTCCAGCGTTTGTAGACCTTGCCTTGGAAGTCTTCATTCGGCGGCGTGGGGGGCGCGGGCTCGCGGTAAGCGCCATCGGCAGGATTGACCACGACGGTGTAAGTACCGTCATTGTGCACGGACGCAGCCACGTACACACCCCGCACTGACGATCCGTCCGCCATCATGATGGTGGCGGGCAGGTGGCGTCCACCGCGTTTGGCCAGGTTCAGGTAGTCATCGAACACCGTGTACACCGGATACGGTTTGCCATGACGGTCGAAATACGAGTAGTCCGGCCCACTGTGTCCGCCGGTGTGGAAGTTGTTGATCAACGCCGCATTCTCTGCGTGCAGACGTGCCATGGCGATGTTGGTCAAGCGGCGCTTTTCGTCCTCGGTGCCGGCTTTGCGTCGGGCGAAGCCTTGCTCGTTCGCGTAGATGGGCTTGTGCGACCCGACGTTGTACAGGTGACCTTCAATCAACCCGAATCGCGCGTCCCACGCAGCAGCGCTGTCGTAACAGTGGATGACGAACCAGTCCATGTCGTGCTCAAGCACGCCGCTGCGCGCGAATGCCGCCACCCATGGGTCTACACATTGGGCGGTCGTCCCGGCCAGACCTCCGGTGATCGTTGCGCCGGGGTCCATCTCACGCACGATCTTCGCCATGGCCTTGTGATAGTCCATGTATTCGGCGATCGACCCGCGCCAGAAGTGGTAGGTGTTCACCTCGTTCCACAATTCATAATGGTGAATGCGGTCGCCGTACTTGCCGATGATGTGCCGGACAATTTCGCTGAAGCGCTTGGTATCGGGCACGACGGTGCGCGGGCGGTTGAAATCTTTGCCACGTTTGTAGCGCAGAGCGTTGATGGCCGTCCACTCGTTCGTGCCCTCAAACAGCAGGTCCACCGGGCAGCCGAAGGCGAGCTTGCTCTCGATGGCGCGGTCGATGCGTGCCCACCGATCCGGCGTACCGGGGGCACCGGCCCACTGCGTGCGGATGGTCGAGCGAATGGACGACCACGTGCTGGTGATGTTGCGTGGAATGGGCGTGGGCTTCACGCCGCTGCCCAAACCCAGCACACGCTTCATGCCGGCTGGCGACCGGGCTTCGACCTGCACCGCGTCGAAGTAAAGTGTCTGCGTGCCGGGGTTACTCAGCGTGAGCGTCTTACCACGTGCTTCGATGGGCATGAACGCGATGCGGTGAAACTCATAGGGTTGGACGCCATAATCGAACATGCCCATATTCTGCTTGCCCTTGGCCACATGATGCACGAACTGCTCGTGCCAGAGGGTCTTGCCGTTCGACACGACCTTCAGCTCCGCGCCGTTGCTTCCGTACGCCCCGCGCAGACGCACAAAGCACGCCCCCCCCGGAAGAGGCGGCATGGCCAGCGTGACCTTGGCACCTGGCGCAAGTTCCTGCGGCAGTTCGTCTGTGGCCGTCTTCGGCAGTTCCAACGATGACCCGTTGAATCGGCCCCAGCGCACGATGGGCTTGATACCACCCGGATCGGTCCCTTCAGTCGGTGCGCGGTTCTGCAGCGGCAACGACTGCGGCAGCAGCTTGCGCGGCACATCCACGACCATGTCATCAGTCAATACCAAGTCGCCGCTGTGCAGGTCGAGGGCGATGCAAGCTATTGCGATCACCGTTTGCTTACCCCACGGCCAGGTGGCGACATCCTTCGTTCCCGTGAACACCTGATTGGCATTCGTACCAATGATGGTCGTGACCTTGCCGCGTCGGGCGATGAACAGTTGCGGCGTGACATCCTTGCCATCGGGCCGTTGACTGCGCACCAGCGGATAGAACTGTGCATCGTCTGTGGGATACAGGAATACGTGCTCGGCCGGGGCGACAACCGGCCTCATATCAGCGGCGTAGCGCTTCAGCAGTGCCGTCGGCTCGTGGTTCGTACCGACGTGGCGCATGCGGCCTTCCCACTGGAACTTCACGCCCACGTAGTTGAGCATGTCCTCCTGCTGCCACTTGTAACCTTTGTCGTGGAATAATTCCCACTTGCCGCCGACACCGGGCTTGACGATGTTCATGAACGGTCGTTCTGCACCAAGGTTGACCAGAACGCCGCCCGCGTTGGTGAACTTGCGACACGGCGCGATCATCATCTGCGGCATCGCGCCGGCGTGCATGATCAGCGCGGCATAGCGCCGGGCGTTAAAACGCTCGCCATTGACGACGTCCGCCGCGGTCAGCCAGTCGACTTCCAGTCCATCCGACTTCAGCCAGCCGGTTACAGTGCGCAGGTAATCCATGTCGAATGCATAGCGACTCTCATCCGAACCTGGCGATGGATCCCAGATGGCAATGCGCGCGTCGGCACAGGCAGTACTGACCGCCAGCAGAACGGTGGCGATGACTGTGGTGATGCGGAACATACCGTGCTCCTTCCGGCCGATGGATCATCCGGCTGATTTGAGAGTGACGATGACCTGTTGGCCCTCGCGGGTAAGCGTGGCTTCGGCGATGCCTTGTTTGCCGTTGGTCGTAGCCGTGATGCGGTAGTCGCCACAGAAGCCGCGCAACCTGGCTGTGCCATCGTTCCCGGCGGTCACAGTTTCGTCGGTCCACCACTGGCGGAAGACAAGGTCGATGT
>JANQFT010000265.1 GCA_028277685.1 Phycisphaeraceae bacterium | reverse complement strand
CGACAACAACCTCGGCAAGCCCAGCAACGGGGGCATCTTCCGCACGCTGGAACTGTTCGATGACAACGGCGGCCTGCCGGATGGCGCTGCCAATCGCGTTTACATGGCGGGCTTGCTGCGCGGCGATGGCGACACGTCTTCGACCCAATTCGAACATGCCGCCGGTGGAAGCAATCCCGATCTTGGCGCATTCACCACCGATACCCATCTGATCGTGATCAAGTTCGATTTCACCAACAGTGGGGCGGACCACACAATTGATGCCTGGCTGAATCCCAACGGCCTGACAGATTTCAGCGCGGCCAGCAATCGCATCAGCGGCTCCGGGCTCGAATTCGATACGTTTGGCTGGGCATCGTTTGCCGAGAACGGTGGTGACAGTTCCGTGGCGAATTTCGATGAGTTCCGTGTCGATGCGACCGCGCCGGCGCTGGTTCCTGAGCCGGCCACACTAGTGGTGGGTTTGGGCAGTCTGTTGATCGCACGCCGCCGTTGATTCCCGCCGCGCGACAACTAAACCGAATCCTCCTCCCCGGTCGGCCGCTGATGATGCAGCGTCCGGCCGGTTTTTCTTCCGCAGCCGGCCAATGCGATGTACCATGCAGTCTTGCTCAACACCGCAGGGATGATTTTCACATGGCCATGCGATACTTCTTGTTGTTGCTGATGGTGATCGGGACGCTCGTGCTCGGTGGTTGTGGCGATACACCTGAAGCCCAACCCGCGCCCCCGGAAGTGGACACCGCAGCACTGACTGACGCGGAAAAGATGCTCATCGCCATGCGGCAGTCGCTGGAAGAGTCTGGTCAGTGGTCGGATGGTCCGCTCAGCGTCACGGCGGAAACGGTTAACGTTGAACCGGACGGTGCGGTGGTATTGGGCAGCAGTGGGGCTAGTCGTGGGGTGTTGATGAAGCGAACCGACCCCGAAACCGGCCAGGTGACGGCCCAATTCCAAGCCAAGTCAGTCAAGTATCACCTGATTGGCCGGGAAAAGCTGGAATGCTGGATGACTAATGTGACCACCACCCACGCCGAGACAGGCCAACAGGTGACAGTGGCTGAACTTCATTTCCAGATCGCCGGTCCCACCGGGGAGGGCGAGGCTCCCGCCGAGCCGCTACGATAGCCGTCTTCCCTGGAAGGGTTTGCCTGCTTTGCCGGTTTCGTAGAAAACTCCTTCCGGTTCAGCAGGAGCTTCGCCCTCCCGCCAATTGCCTCTTGCGTCCGAACCGGCGTTCTGTCTATAATGTGCGGCTCGTTTGAAAGCGAAGGATATTGGTATGCCTACCATCAATCAGCTGATCCGCAAGCCCCGGCGTACGCCGAAGGCTAAGAGCAAGAGCCGCGACCTCGGCAATGCCCCGCAGAAGCGCGGCGTGTGTCTACAGGTGCGTACGGTTACCCCCAAGAAGCCGAACTCGGCGTTGCGTAAGGTCGCCCGTGTGCGTCTGAGCAACGGCAACGAAGTGACGGCCTACATCGGCGGCCAAGGCCACAACCTCCAGGAACACTCGATCGTGCTCGGGCGTGGCGGTCGTGTCCGCGACCTTCCCGGTGTGCGTTACCACGTCGTGCGTGGTTCGCTCGATACCTTGGGTGTCGATGGTCGTAAGCAGGGCCGCAGTAAGTACGGTGCGAAACGCGCCAAGTAAATGCAATAACCACGGCTGGTCGTACGTTATGCGATCAGCCGAGAGGCAAGTAACTGCCGCGCCGTGATGCGGTGGTGAACGTAAGGCCCAAGCCACCGCCGGTGTGCAAGGGCGGACGAGCCAAAAGGAGATACGCCATGCCTCGTCGTTTGGTCAAATCGGAAGAGTTCCTTCGCCCTGATCCGGTCTACGGTTCAAAGCAACTCTCGAAATTCATCAACTGCATCATGACAGATGGCCGCAAGTCCACCGCCCAGCGCGTGGTCTATCAGGCACTCGATCTGATTGAAGGTCGCACCAAGGGCAACCCCGCGGCGATCGAAGTGTTCGAAAAAGCGATCGACAACGTTAAGCCCCGCGTGGAAGTACGCTCCAAGCGTGTCGGTGGTGCGAACTATCAAGTGCCGATGCAGGTGAATCGTCGTCGTCAGCAAAGCTTGGCGTTCCGTTGGATCATCGGTGCCGCCCGTGCCGAGCGTGGCAAGCCCATGGCTCAGCGCCTGGCCCGTGAACTGTTCGATGCGTTCAACGGTGAAGGCAAGGCCATGAGCACCCGCGATCAGACCCACCGCATGGCCGACGCCAACAAGGCGTTTGCCCACTTCGCATGGTAAATCGCTTCAGCCGACTCCTCTAAGAATCCTCAACCCCTTCGCATGCTGCGAGGGGGTTGTTTTCTTTGTGGTGGTGAAGACGTCGCGTGAGTGCGGTATCATGCGATAGGGTGAATATGTAGACCTTTGAAGAAACGGATAGCGATGAATATGAGTAAATGGTTCTGTCTGTTGGCATTGTTGGGTTGCCTGCTTGCCGTGCGCACAGCCCATGCTGAGGACGCCGCCAAGGCGGACAAACCTGAAGCCAAGCAAGCCACCGACGACGCGAAGAGCACTGAAAAAGCGTCAAGTAAAACCAAACCGGAAGATAAAAAGAAGTCTGCCAAGAAGGCAGACAAGAAGACAAGCAAGAAGAAAGCTGAAGCACCTACAGGGCCTGTCACCCCCGGCAACATTCGCCAGATCATCAAGTTGTTGGCTGATGAAGGCAAGCAGGCGGTGAAGGATGATTTCAAGTGGCCTCGCAAGAAAAGTGACTATGCTCAGACGGAGATTGTTTCGCTGGAAAGTGATGAGGTGATCAAGCAACTCGGCCGATCGTTGGATCGCAACCCTGCCGTTGACGGTTACATCAAGAACCAGTTGTTGAGCTTCAAGCCCGACGTCGCTGGTCTCAAACCGAACAAGGCCGGACGATTGATCTCGGGCATGCGCGCATATGTTCCCAACGCCCAGCCGTCGAAACGCGACTTGGCGTTGCTTCTTTCGTACAAGAAGAAACGCAAGGCCAACGCCGCCACACGCCATCGTGCCACCACACTACATGCTCAGTTGAAAGAAGCACAAAAGAAAGTCGATCAAGCCAACAAACCACTCCGCGAATATCGCAAAGCGCTCATCGCGCAGTTGCCCGTGGTAGGTGGCGTGCGTTTGATGGCCCAGTATCAGGAACTGGAAGATCAGATTAACGCTGGTGTTTCAGGCAAGAAAATCGAATCGACTTTGAAAGAGTTTGCCGCTGAATGCAAGAAGATGAGCCGCGACCCGAAACTGCCCAGTGGAATACGCAAAGCGTTGTCTCGCCGTCTGCTGAGCCTGCCTAACGCGGGGGTGCAAACGATCAGTGACGTCAGTGCGCAGGCCAACGGCGACCTGGTCGTCAAGATTGGTAGCAGCGGTGTCAAGAAAGACAAACTCGCGGCACCGATCGCCTACCTCGCAGGTAAAGAGCCTCCCGCAAAGAAGAAGTAGTTTATGGTTCGGGTGGTGCAAGCAAATTTCGAGGCATGAATTGAACCGCTATCAGCGACAAATGCTCCTGCCCACCATCGGCGATGAAGGGCAGCGACGTATTGCCAGTTCCACGGCACTGGTGGTGGGCTGTGGGGCGTTGGGGTCGGTGATTGCAGACAGCCTGGTCCGGGCCGGGGTAGGACGGCTGAAGATCATCGATCGCGATTTTGTCGAACGGGTCAACTTGCATCGCCAGGTACTGTTCGACGAATCGGATGCTGACGAGGCTTTACCTAAAGCCGAGGCCGCCGCGCGCAAGCTTCGCCGCATCAACAGCGAAATCAACATCGAATCACACGCTGCAGATTTCAATCCCACCAACGCCAGACAGCTCGCACAAGGCTGCGATGTGCTTATCGATGGTACGGATAATTTCGAAGCGAGATTCCTGCTGAATGACTTGTCCGTTTCGCTCGGCATGCCGTACGTGTATGGTGGCGCGGTGGGAACGATGGGTACGCTGCTCACTATTCTGCCACGCACTTTGAAGGAAAATTCACCATGGGAGCAATCCGGTGTGGTCAGCCCATGTCTTCGCTGTGTGTTTGATGAAGCGCCACCCCCTGGCGCTGTCGCCACGTGCGACACGGTGGGAGTGCTTGGGCCGTTGCCCGTGATGATCGGAGCTGCCGAAGCGGTCGAAGCGATCAAGGTGATGGTGGGGGATTGGGCGAACGTATGCCGGTCATTACGTTCGCTTGATGTATGGGCCAATGTCTCTCGTGAGGTCGCGCTTGCAAAGAATTTGAACGTTGACTGCCCCTGTTGTGCAAAACGCCAGTTCGACTATCTGGAAGGCGACAGCACCACGCGTGCTGTTTCGTTGTGTGGTCGACACGCTGTT
This sequence comes from Phycisphaeraceae bacterium, assembly GCA_028277685.1. Lineage (GTDB taxonomy): Bacteria > Planctomycetota > Phycisphaerae > Phycisphaerales > Zrk34 > JANQFT01. The sequence goes on along the minus strand of JANQFT010000265.1, from coordinate 30,455 downwards.
CAGATTCTTCCACAGGGTGCGGCTGAGGGGGAATCAGATTGTGCGGCATGCATCGATTTTCAAACGATAGCAAAACGCCTTGAACCAGACACGCAGGTGACGGTCACGCCATTCACGCTTCGCGCTCAACTGCCGTTTGCCAACGGCGTGGTGCGGCTGACCTTATTCCCCGATGGACGTGCCATCATGCAGGGTACCACCGATTTCTCGCAGGCAAAAACACTGTACAGCCGATACGTGGGTCTGTAAGATTTGCTCGGGCGGCGAAACACGTCTTCGGAGTGCAATGCATGGTTCAGCCTGGCGATGTTGTTCTGTTCCAGGGGGATTCGATTACTGACTGCGGACGTGATCGGGATTGTCTTCAAGCCAATCAGCCTGATGGCTTGGGCGATGGTTACGTGAATTTGATCGCGGACCGATTGATTGAGGATTATCCGAATCACGGTTTGCGTGTGTATAACCGCGGTATCAGTGGTCAGCAGATCATCCATCTTGCTGAGCGTTGGCATGCTGACTGCATCGGCTTGCAACCCACCATCCTTAGTATCTTAATTGGTGTGAACGATACCTGGCGCGGTTTCGATGGTGGTGTGCCTGTAGCCGTCGATCTGTATGAGCAGGTTTACCGTCAATTGATTACCGAGGCCCGCCAGGAACGCTCCAGCTTGCGCGTGGTTCTGTGTGAACCGTTCGTGCTCAAGACGGGTGTTGTCACTGAAGCCTGGTTGCCGGAGATCAAACAACGTATTGATGTCGTTCATCGACTTGCGGAAGAATTTGATGCGACCCTGGTGTCATTCCAGCGCAGGCTGGGTGCAGCCACTTCCGAAGCGCCGGCGCACTACTGGCTGCGCGATGGTGTGCATCCTACACCTGCAGGTCATCAACTGTTGGCCGATACCTGGTGGGAAACATTCATGGCTTGATCGCATGCACCCATACATCTTCGGTGCTTGGCCTGATGGATGAATCCTCAATACGCGCACTGATCCTCACCGGCTCAAACCCGGCCAAGCTGAAGGTGGTTTGCAATTGCGTGGTGCTCCACACACGCATCGGGCTGACGGTATACAAGCCCTCGCCTGCAACCAGCATATGGAAGTTGCACACGTTGGGGTCGGCCTGGCAGAAATCCACAAAGCGCACAAAGAAAAGATCACGTCCTTCATGCTGGCGTTTCAGCAGAGGCATGTAAGGATCACCTGCCTGCTTCCGTTCCGCCAGTGCCTTCAACCCGACCAGCAGGAATCCGCCCGGACGTAGCAGTGAGTAGCACTGGGAGCATGCGGAGGAAATTGCCGCATCGCCTATGACTTGCGACCATGTGTTACCCAAACACACCAGTGCGTCAAACGGTGCATGGGCTGCCAGCGTTGTGGGTATTGTTTCGCCCAAAGCCCATTGATACACGCCTTCATCGCTGCTGAGTGTTTGCACGGCTTGAGAAACCATATCCTCCGACGCGTCCGCTGCGTGAACTTGATAACCCGCTTCACGCAATGTCGCAGCATGACGTGCGGTGCCGCAGCCCACGTCCAGCACCTTGTGTGTCTTATGTCGATTTAGTACATCGATTAATGCGGGAATCTCACGCGACAAGCGGCCGGGCCAATCGACAAACACATCATACAGGTCGACACTTCGTCCATGGAATGCGCGCTCGTTGTCAGCCATCATGCTTGCTCCAGCAGATGTGGCGGCGTGCCGATGTCTGCCACGATCACTCTGCCGGTATGGCGCCCTGCATTGGCTTTCGCAAAACCCACCTTCGTCGCGATGAAGGTCACCGTACTGTCGGCTTCAACCGCCGTGCCGAGCGCCTTGCCCGTATCGCAATCCAAGCCGGAGGGGATATCCACCGACAACACCATCGCGCGTTGGTGATTGATCCAGTCGATCACCTTATCGAGCGGCCGCCTGACGGTCGACGACAAGCCGGTTCCCATGATCGCATCGATGATCATCTCGTGTGGGTCGAGTTGGCGCAGCGTGTTGATGGGCGAATCGGTCGCGTCGGCAATGACCATGCCCATCGCCTGGCAACGCTCAAGGTTGGTCAGAGAATCGCCGGTGTAGCTTTCTAACGGACGCAGGGTGACAATCGTGATTTTCGCTCCCGCATCGTGCAGCATGCGCGATACCGCAAAGCCATCCCCACCATTGTTTCCTCCCCCGCACAACACCAGCACACTGCGGCCGGGCACATCATGGTCGAGCATCGTGATCGCTTCGCCCACCACCGCCCGGCTTGCGTTTTCCATCAGCGTTAAACCTGGAATGCCGTGCTTGTTGATCGCCGCTTCGTCGATCGCACGTGCCTGTGTCCGGGTGAGTTCGAACCGGCTCATGATCCTCTCCGCGTCTCGATGAGTCTGACCACGGTGTCGATCGTCTTTTCGACCTCATCGTTGACCACGAACTCATCATAGACGCCACATGCCTTGGCGCGGGCAATTTCCTTTTCATGTTCTTTGAAGCGACGCTGGATCGCCTCTTCACCCTCGCGTCCACGACCTCGCAGCCGCTTGATCAACACTTCGTTGGCCGGGGGAAGGATGAAAATCTGGAATGCTTTGGGGTATCGCTCGCGCACCTGGATGCCGCCTTCGATATCGATCTCCAGCACCATGAGCGCGCCGGCATCGACCGCTTCTTCGATCGGCTTGCGCGGCGTGCCGTACCAGTGATCGAACACCCTGGCATGTTCGAGCAGGGCATCTTCTTCCAACGCGCGGTGAAAGCGGGCTTCATCCACGAAGTGATAATGCACACCGTGTTCTTCCTGCGGGCTTTTCGGACGGGTGGTCATGGAGACGCTGAACTGGGCGTTCAGGCGTTCCTGCAGGGCACGGGCGATGGTACTTTTGCCCACGCCGGATGGGCCGGAAAGCACCACGAGTAATCCTTGGGTTTCAGCCATGATCGTTCATCAGTTCTCGGTGTGTTGAGCGCCTTGCACTAAGAACATGCAGGCCATGCGTACCGCCAAACCGTTGGTGACCTGTTGGAGGATAGCACTGTTGGGGCCGTCGGCCACGGCAGATTCAATTTCCAAACCGCGGTTGATCGGTCCCGGGTGCATCACTACCACGTTTTTCTTCATCTTCTTCATGCGTTCAGTCGTCAGGCCATACAACGCGCTGTATTCGCGCACACTGGGGAAGGCCTGGCTGGTCAGCCGTTCGAACTGCACGCGCAGCATGTTGATCACATCCAGTCGTGGCAATACTTCATCGAGCGTGTGATAAATTTCGCAGCCCGCTGCCTTGAATGTGGCTGGTAGTAAGGTGGGGGGGCCAATCAGGATGACCTTGGCTCCAAGCTTCGTTAGCCCATGGATGTTCGACCGTGCCACGCGACTGTGTGCGATGTCTCCCACGATAGCGACGGTCAGACCCGTGAAGTCGAAACCATCTCGTCCGGTCCGTTGGGCGATGGTATACGCGTCGAGCAGGCCCTGTGTGGGATGTTCATGTTGACCATCGCCGGCGTTCAGCACGGAACAATCAACGGAGTCGGCCACCAGTGCCGCGGCACCACTTTGGTTATGACGCACCACCATCACGTCCACGCCCATCGCTTCGATGTTTCGCACGGTATCGGAGAGACTTTCGCCCTTGGTGGTACTGGAGGACGACCCGCTGAAGTCGAGAACGTCCGCGCTCAATCGGCCGGCTGCCAGATGAAAACTGCTGCGGGTGCGTGTTGAGGGTTCGAAGAACAGGTTGGCTACCACCTTGCCGCGCAGGGCGGGAACTTTTTTCACGCTGCGGGTGGAGACTTCGCCAAAACCACGCGCTGTGGTCAGAAGAAAGCGGATGTCCGCCGCGTCCAGATCAGCCAGACCCAGCAGGTGTTTGTGCGACCAGGCGTAATCGTCGGACGACTTGGCAGCCACCGGCTACTCCTTGGATGTGGACTTGGCCGTATCAGGGAAAATGACGATGCAGTCTTCCGGGTCGGTCGGTTGCAGACGCACTTCGACCTGTTGCTGATCTGCCTCATCGAGTACTAGTGCGACATAGTCCGGCTGAACCGGCAACTCGCGCCCGCCACGATCGCACAGCACCAACAGTTTGATGCAGCGAGGTCTGCCAAAGTCGATGAGTGATTGAATGGCTGCACGCACACTGCGTCCGGTCATCAACACATCGTCAACCAGCAGAATGTTCGTGCCGTCGACCGGGAAGTCGATTTCCGTGGTACGCACCACCGGCTGAGGACCGATCTCAGACAAGTCATCGCGGTAGAGCGTGATGTCGACCGATCCGGCATGGTCAGGCTTGAGCTTGTCGGCCAGCCGCTTGGCCAGCACATCGCCACGGCTGCGGATCCCCACAATCGCCCAAGGCCCATCGGGAAAAAGATCCTGCTTCACCTCGGCCGCCAGGTCATTGACCATCGCCGCCAGTTTCGTTTCGTCGGCCAGTACGTTCATGATGGCCCCATGGTAATGCAGGGAGAAAAGCTGGTCCAGATGTGGGGAATGTCTAATGACCAATGACGAATGTCTAAAGAAACAGGCTTGAGGACACCATTTAGACATTATGCATTCGTCATTTGGCATTTCCTGCAAGATTGGGATCCGCCACGATTTGGATGGGCACGGTCATCTCATCCACCGCTTTGCCGATCTCGTCGGTCACGGTCACCTTCATCAGGTACTTGCCCACGGTCAGACGTTCGGAAAGGGTGATGATTTGCACTACGAAGAAGTCGCGGCGACGGTTGAGCGATTCATCCTTGATGGGCACAGGTTTTTGCCGCCAGACGGGCAGGCCGTCGGATTCGTTGTAGAGCGTGACTTCCTGTGTGAGTTGAACGACGTACTTGCCGTCTGGTTTGGATTGCACGGCAAAGTGGTCAAGTTCGGCATACACGATCATCGGTTGTGCGCGGCCGGCAAGGAACGTGTGGTTACCGAACACCTGGTAGTTGCCGTAGCCATCCACGCGGCTGCACAAACGCACGTTGCGGATTTTCAACTTCTGCCAAGCGTTAATCTGTTGCGAGAGTTCCTCCACCGCGTCGCGCAGGGCCTCCACGTCTTCATCGCCACCTTCGGTGAGCGTCTGGCCGAGCTGCGTGAACGTTCGTTGATAGGCCAGCACCAACTTTCGTTGCGTGGGGGTGAGCTGAGGTAAGTCTGCTTCCGTCAGTTCAGTGGCAGGATCGCTCAGGCTGAGCGCTGCCCGGGCGATGTATGGGCGGAGCGACGCATTGGCATTGCGGGCTTCAGCGTCGAGCGTCCAGGCCAGTCGTTTGACCAGTTCCTTCTGTGTGAGTTGCACATCAGTCGCACCCTTGGAGTTTGGGGCTGGTGTATGCTTTGCCGATGGGCGAGGCGACTGGCTGGAGGCTGCGATCAATGGGCGCATCGGTGTTTCGCGCGGCGTTGGTTTCGGTTTGATGGTTTCTGCGGCGTGGGTGGTTTTCGGTTTGGAGGGCTTGGGTGGAGCGGGTGGTGCCTGGCCGGGGCCGAGCGGCAACCAGCGCACGTCTTCGGTGGCAGGCTTGGCGTTTTTCGCGACCGCGCCCTCAACGTTGCTGGCGTACTTGTTTGCTTCAGCTTCGAGGGCGGTGACTGGCGGTTTATCCGTTGAGGGCGATTGATCAGGCTCGATGGCCTTGTTGTTTGTGCAACCAATGAGAAGCAGGTACGAGATGATGGTGAGCAACATGGCGCGACAGAGTCGCGGTGCTATATGTTTGCCTGTCATGATGCCTCCTGCATCGTGGGACCATCCGTGGTGTGCGGTCTCGAAGTTCCGCGTTGCCTTGATTCTATCTCACTTGCTGCGTGAACAAAATGCAAAATTCCTCGAGGCTGCGCCGGTGGTCGCCGAAGCCGCTTTTGGCGCGGCTATCCATCTCGGTGATGCGGGCGAGTAGCTTCGCCGTCCCCCGTTCATCGAGTGCTCGCACTGCCTGCATGAACGGTGGCTGGCGATGCGCCGGCCAGACCTTTAACTCCTTCAGGATCTGGAATTCGTTCACGCGCTGTCGCACCATGCCTGCTGCCCGGTGCAGCTTGCGCACCAGGTCGGTCACGAAATACATGATCAGTTCTTTGGGTTGGCCCGACAGGTCGAGCAGTTCATGCAACTTGCTGATGGCGGTGTGCGCTTCGCCGGAAAGCAACGCTTCCTGCATGTCCCATGCCATGCGCTCGCTCGAACGGCCGGTCATCGCTTCGATCTGCTCGACATCGACGGTTTCGTTTTCATCTACCGAAACGGCAAGCTTTGCCAGTTCACTGTCGAGCTGAGTGAGATTGGTGCCGAGCCGAACGACCAGCGCTGCTGCTGCGCGCGGTGCAAGCTTGCGGCCATACCGCGCTTCAATCCGTTTACCTGCCCAGCGTGCGGCGGTGGCTTCATCCACCTGATCACACTTCGCCACCACGCCTACTTTCGCGACAGCTTTGCTGAGTCGCCAGTTCGCGTTCCATGTGCCGGGGCGAAGGACGAGGGTGGCCATATCTTCCGGCGCGTCGGCATAGCGTTCGAGCGGCTCGCGGTACTTGGTCACGAAGTCGTCCGCGTCCTGAACGATGACGATCTTGTATTGCTGCATCAGCCCCATACTGCGCAGTTCGTCGAGTACATCAGCGAGTTCGGTGTTCGAGCCGTCGAAACGCAACGTGTCCACGTCACCCGATTGCGCTTTTCCGATCGCTTCGGTCAACTGACGCAGGTACTCGGTCTGGAGGAATTGTTCCTTGCCGTGCAGCACAACCAGGCGTTCGGTGCCGGTGAACTTGATGGGGCCGGATTTGGTGGATCGTTTTGCCATGGGTGCCATTGTAGGTCCGAGCCTGCCCGGACGTTGGTGGGAGATGTCGGGGCAGGCCCAGACCTACGGGTTCTTCTGCAACAGCACCACCACGTGGCAGGCAATCGCGCGGCCTTCGCCGATGGAATCTTCACCCTCGTGCGTTTTACCCTTCACGTTCACCTGCGATTCTTCGCAGCCCAGCAGGAACGCCAAGTTGCGCCGCATTTTCTCCTTGTGCGGACCCACCTTTGGTTTCTCCAGAATGATGGTGACATCAAGGTTGCCGATCACATACCCATGCTCGCGCATGATGCGGTCAGCCTCGGCGACGAACACCTTCGACTCCGCCCCTTTCCACTGCTGATCATTATCAGGGAACATCTGCCCGATGTCCGGCTGGCCGAGCGCACCACAAATCGCATCGGTCACCGCGTGGTAAACCACATCGCCATCACTGTGTCCGGCACAACCGAGGTCGAATTCGATGTGTTCACCACCAATCACCAGCTTCAAGCCAGCTTCAAGGCGATGCAGGTCGAAGCCATGTCCGATGCGGTAGGGGAGTTGCTCGCTCATTTCGTACTCCTGTTCAGGGAGGAGTTAACCACCAAGGCACCAAGAACACCAAGGGAAATACGTACTAGTCGAAAAATTTTTTCTTGGTGACCTTGATGCCTTGGTGGTTCATGCATTTTACTTCAAACCGTACTCTTTGAGCTTCCGATACAACGTCCTTTCCCCGATGCCCAGCAGGTTGGCGGCTTGTTCGCGGTTGCCGCCAGTCATGCGAAGGGTGTTGCGGATGGCTTGTTTCTCGATCTGCTGCAGGTTCACGCCCGCCAGATCGCCCACGCTGCCGCTTTCGGTGGCGTCATCGGCCTGACGGATTTCCACGGGAATGTGGCGCGGTTCGATTGTGTCACCATCGCAGGCCAGCACCGTGTTCTGCATCACGTTGATCAGTTGTCGCACGTTGCCGGGCCAGTCGTATTGCATCAGCGGCATCATCGCTTCGTCGGTGATGGTTACCGGTTCGCGATTGAGTTGATGGGCAAACTGCGCGATATAGTGTCGCACGATGGGACTGATGTCTTCCCGGCGATTACGCAGCGGCGGCAGGTGGATGTGCGCCCCGCGGATGCGGAAGAACAGGTCCTGCCGAAACGTGCCGTCGGCCTGCAGCTTTTCCAGATCATGATTCGTCGCGCTGACCAGGCGCACATCGGCGTGACGTGGATCGTTCGAACCCACGCGGACGAACTCCCCGCTTTCCAGCACGCGCAGGAGTTTGGCCTGCATCTCCATCGGCATGTCACCGATTTCATTGAGAAAGAGGGTTCCGCCGTCGGCAAATTCGAACACACCTTCACGATCGCGCTCGGCGCCGGTGAAGGCACCCTTCACATGGCCAAACAATTCACTTTCGAGAATCGATGAACTCAGCCCCGCGCAATTCAGTGGCTTGAAGGCTTTCTTTTGCCGTGGGCTGTGGTTGTGGATGGCGCGGGCGACCAGTTCCTTACCGGTGCCACTTTCACCGGTGACGAGCACGGGAATGTTGCTCGGCGCGACCTGGTGGATGGTGGCGAGCACCTGCCGCATGGCGGGGCTGTTACCGATGATGCCATCGATACCGTAGCGGTCATCCATCTGCTGTTGCAGGGCGGTGTTCTCCGATTTGAGCAACACCGTTTGCGCCGCGCGGTTGACCAGGTTGCGAAACACATCGAGATCGAGGGGTTTTTCGATGAAGTCGTATGCTCCGCCGCGCAGGGCAGCCTTGGCGGTGGCCACATCACCGTGCGCGGTGACCATCACGGTTTCAGCATTGGGCTGAGTGTTCTGCGCGGCTTTAAGCACTTCCAGGCCGTCGTCTTCGTGATCCATGACCAGGTCGGTCACAATCACATCGAACGTACCGTGCTTCAGTTCGTCGAGTGCCCCCGGAAGGTCATGGACAATCGTACAAACGTGTGACAGGCGTTGCAGGGCCTCGGCCATCACGTCGGCGTGGCCGACTTCATCATCCACGATGAGCACTTGTGCGCTGAGTTGTTCAGTTTCTACAGACATGCTTACCAGTTTATCAGCATCGTGATTTGTCGCCATGTTGACCGTTTGATCGGGCGTTGTTACATCAGAAAAACCATGAAAAACCAACTGCCGAATATCATCTCGCTGACGTGTCACGATCTTGGTCGTTACCTGGGGTGTTACGGCATCGAGACGGTGCGCACGCCGAACATTGATCGCCTGGCGGTGGAGGGTGTTCGCTTTACCAACAGTTACTGCGCTGCCCCGCAGTGCAGTCCTGCGCGGTCGGCGCTGTACACCGGGCGCTACCCGCATGCAAATGGCGTGATGGGTTTGACCCACGCCAACTTCAAGTGGGATTTTCATCCCGGTGAGAAACACCAGGCTGCTATCCTCGCTGAACGCGGTTACCACTGTGTGCAGATGGCGGTCCAGCATGAAACACCCCACCCGGATCGCATGGGCTTCCACGAAGTTCCTCAAACGCTGACGTATGAACCGGAAGACGAAGGCCACCGATGCTGGCGCGATGCACGCCAGGCCGTCGGCCTGTTCGAACAGCAGCAGCAAACGGATAAGCCGTTTTTTCTTCAGATAGGTTTCTTTGAACCGCATCGTGCTCCGAAGGAGCCCACCGGTTGGCCGCAGACGAACGTAGACCCTGCGCGGCCGGTCACCATTCCGCCTTTCATCGTGGATGATGACGAAGCGCAGCAAGACTTCGCGCACTTCCAGTCGGTGATTGAGGATATGGATGTGGCGGTAGGGCGGATGATGGATTCGCTCGATCGCTTGGGGCTTGCCGACAACACTATGTTCATGTTCACCGCCGACCATGGCATCCCATTTCCGCGCGCCAAGTGCAGTGTGTACGAGCCGGGCCTGGAGGTACCGCTGATCGTGCGCTGGCCGGATGGCGGCGTGAGTGGGGGACGTGTGGAAGAAGACTTTGTCAGCCACGTGGATGTGTTGCCGACATTGGATGAACTGCTGGATCTGAATTTACCAACTAACCTGCACGGGATTTCTTTCGCGTCGGTATTGCGTGGTGAAGACGCCACCGCGCGCGAAGCAGTGTTCGGCGAACAGACTTGGCACACGTATTATGATCCGCTGCGTAGCGTGCGTGTGGGCAGGCACAAACTGATCGTCAGCTTCACCCCCGTGCCGACGTTCAGTGATCCGCAACAGAAGTATCATCGCTCGGTGCGCGCGGTGTGCGAACACCTGCCGCCACATGGACGTGATCGTACGGTCGAACTGTACGACCTTGATGCAGACCCAGTCGAGCAGACCAACTTGATTGACGACCCGGCTTACACCGAGGTGCGCACGCAACTGCAGACGCGCTTGGCCAACTGGATGCGAGAGACGAACGATCCATTGTTATGCGAGATTCCCATGCCACCAATGCACCAGCAGACACTTAACGCATTGGGGATATGTGTCGCCAAAACCTGCCCTGGTATGTCGCACAAGTGTTGAACAAGGCGAAGTCAATGTCATACAAACCGCTTGATCCTGTCACGGCCTGCTGCGCCAAGGTCTATGGTGTGGACTACCACGTTTTCGGCGATCAGGCCGGCGGCATGCTCTATGTTACCCAGTTTGGCCTGCCGCTGCTGCAGCACATCGACCCGCGGTGGTGGTTTGACACCAAGCGATACGCCACCCATGGCCAAAGACTCACCGCAGGCACCGGCACCGTCTATCGATTGGGCGTCACCCGCAAGCCCAAAGCCCCGCTGGACCTGGTGATCAAGTTCTCACGCTTCGCCCAGGATGTGCCGCTGGATATTCGCTCCACATTCGGCGACGCCATCGACGCCACCGCAGCCGAACGTGCACGCTTCCTCGATCCCTTCCAGGAGTTCGGCTTACTCCGAGAGATGCGTCGCAGTATCTATGGCCCACCCGACCTGCGCATCTACACCAAACGGCCACTCGCTATCTACAAAGCTCCGCGTGCCGAACCCACCTGGAAGCTTGGCCGCAAGACCAGTTACTTCGAACGCGCAGTACATGAACTGAACGCCGACCAGGCGTCCTCCGATGCTCGCATCGCATTGGAGATCGACCACGTCTACGTCATGTTGTTCCATTGGGTGAAAGGTCTCGATCTCAAGGAAGCCCGCGACGCCGGCCTGATCGAAAAGGATGAAGTCGAAGCCACCACCCAACGCGTCGCCGATGAACTCATCGCCAAAGGCTTCATGGTCCTCGACCACAAACCCCAGCACGTCATCGTCCGCCCACAAGGCAATCAACTGTTGCGCAAAGATGGTGAACTACACTACGCTTTGGTCGATTTCGAACTGCTCGAACGCACGCAAGATTACAAACGGTTTCTGGTATCGCGACAAAAATAGGCACGTTGTAGTATGGAAGAATCATGACAAAGCCATCAATCATGACAGACCGAATCCTGCAGCGTTATCTCGACCAGGAGCCGGATCGCTTAGACAACGCGATCATGAAACTGTTTGAAGGTCACGCCATCGACTGGAAAACACCGCCCGGACTGGATCGTCTGGACGCAGGGCAGAAGTGGAAAGGACTTGAGCACCTGCGGGAAGGCGGCATGATACGCAAGGCATGGGAGACGGCGTGGCCTTCAGATGTTGAGTATCCGAGCTGGAATCTGGTAGCGCGGATTCGACTTGGCAAGTCCGGCTGCTGGGAGTGGCTGCTGTTGCACGCGGTATCGAGTTTCGCTGAACTGCGTGGGCGTTGTCCTGTTCGTTCAGGAACGAATCATGCGCGTATCAAGCAGCTGATGGCTGACGCCAAAACGAAGGTCAAAGCGCCATCCGCAGCGGACTGGCTCAACGGATACTACGAATACGCCAGACACCTGGCCGTACGGAGTTTTCTTACATCGCAAAAATCATGCGGACGGATGGCCTTCGTGTTTTTCACCAGGCCCGAAGATGGTGAGGCGATGAATAACAACGATATTCCGAGCCTGTCCGAGTGGGAGGTGGAGTTGGAGAATGCGGGTCAGCACCTTGGGCTGACAGGCGCAAGCGCAGTCGAATGCAGGATTCGCCGGTTGTTCCTGCCGGCCGGCGTGACCGCGCATGGCAGGCGGAACCAGAAAGACGTCAATGAGCCTACACAGGAAGTGAAGCAGTTAGCGTAGCCGCAGCCGGTAAGCGCCTCTCCTCAATCCAATCTGCTGACCATGTGTTTGGGAAATCAATGGGCGATACTGGGCTCGAACCAGTGACCTCATGCTTGTCGAAAATTTCTGGACGAGGCAGAATCGTGCGTAGCGATTCAAAAACGCAGATTGAGATTGCATTGATAGCATTCACTGCGCGGTGCGCCAAGCGAAAAATAAGGACTTATGACGCGAATGCGGTGCGCTCCGCGCGCTTCGTGTCGTATGCAAAGTTGAATACAGGTCGTAGGTTCGACCTCAAACTTGGCGGCTTTGGGTTGCGTGATGTGGCTCTCAAGCGACGGCGGGTGCTGCGATTTCTACGAAGACCCACACCGCTTTGCAGTACTCGTCGGGATCGCGACGGGTGATATCTTCGATACAGGTATGACTGACGTATCGAAAATGGTGACGATCACCGGCGCGGCTGAGATTGCCCGGGTGACGCGACGCGCGATCCAGGCATCGATCGAGCGGGGCGAACTGGCTGCGGAAACTACCGCAGACGGCAAGACGCGGCTGGTGAAGCTGAGTCAGGTTGAGAAGTGGAAGGACCGGCCAGCAGGGGTGGGGCGTCCGCGGGGATCAGGGAATCAGTAGTGGGTAGCCTGAACTGCAATTCGCCTGTGCTCCAGTAATTTCTAGCAACCCGCTCTTGATGTTTGGTTTTTGATAGGGTATGTTGTGATGGTACCTACTTGGAGGTGTATTGCTTTGGCGTGGACCATGCTGAAGTATCTCTGGTAATAAAGTTTACCAAATTACGCACCAAACTTTCTTGAAAAGTTCCAGAATTTATGTTGAATATTGCGCTTTTAGTCGATATATTTTGAAAAAGTGAAATTTATTGCGCTTAGGCTGAATAATGAAGTACATTCTGGAAATCACCAAGATAATCGATGGTGCGATTCGGGCTGATCGCGACAAAGTTGCTGCATACACAGAGCAGATGGCCCGTAAGCTTCAGGATGCTGGCGAAGGGCCTGCTGCAAAGCGCATACTTTCATGCCTAAAACCGCATCGTGCACCTGACTTGGCGGCAAACGACTTCACCACTACAGCACGGCCACCAGTGGACTCAGAAAGTAGATTGCGTCTTGCTGATGAGGTCGTGCCGTCCGATCCTCCGCCGTTCGTGGCTTTGTCTTCTGAGGGCGAGAGCTTGGTCGAAAAATTTGTTCGCCATGTAGGCGCGGCTGATCGCCTTATTGCAGAAGGTGTTGGCATCTCGCCATCAATGCTGTTGTATGGTTCGCCTGGATGCGGAAAGACAATGTTGGCGAAAAACATTGCCTCTAGACTTGATTTGCCAATGCTGGTCGCACGATCGGACAGCCTGATATCTTCGTATCTAGGGAGTACAGCTAAGAACATCAGGTTACTCTTTGAGCATGCATCTAGTACACCATCAGTTCTGTTCTTGGATGAGTTCGATGCATTTGCGAAGTTGCGAGATGATCACCATGAATTAGGCGAGCTAAAGCGAGTTGTTGTAAGCTTGCTTCAGAACATCGATGCGTTAGACGGTCGTACAGTGCTGCTTGCGGCCAGTAATCATGAGCATCTGCTTGATCCTGCTGTGTGGAGGCGGTTTTCGTACAAGCTGAATCTTACGTTGCCGGATGCTGGGCAAAGAGGCCAGCTCTTTCGGCATTTCTTGGGTCGCTATGCCAGCGATGATGTAGTTAGCTTGTTGGCCGCTGCGTCAGAATCACTTAATGGGTCGCAGATTCGTGATATCAGTGAGGATTCAATACGTGAAGCAGTCTTGTCTGGCCTTGAAGTTGCCGACAGCAGTATGTCGCTACTGCACGTTGCCCGATTACGATTGGGCGATGGGGCAGGTAGTAATGGCCTCGAACAAGGTGCTTCATTTGCCAAACACCTTCACGAACTTGACTCACAGACCTTTAACGGCAAGCGGTTAGCTGATATATTTCGGAAGTCTCCAGGGACCATATCCAGATGGTTGCGGGGGTGATGCATGGCAGACGAACGGCGCCCAGTTAGAGTTGTTATCGCGGATGAAGATCAGGACTATTCCGCCCCGCATCCCGGTGGCGGTAAGGGTCCACCATTTCCTAGACCAGCCGATTGGGTAAAGCAACTAGACGAGCAAGTTATGCGAGTTGAGAAAGCGTTCGAGTCAGCAATCACTGGCGAAAGACCCATTCCGGCCGTAGCGACAGTCAGGCTTATCAGGGAAGCACTGGCAAAGACTAAGCGGCCATTTGAGCTTTTTACTGAGAAGACATGTCCCATTATTGGGGGGGATGGCCTTGGTGAGCTACTTGTAAGAGTAACGTCTGCGGGGATTGCCGCTCTCCGACGCGAGATCAAAAAGACCACAAAGGTGTGTCGGCATGCCGTCTCGACAATCGAATCTTTTGCTCCCTATCAGATTGCCGATGCAAGCGTTGATACGGATCGCTTGGGCAAGCTGAAGGGAGATGCTACATTTAAAATTCGTCTGTTCGACCACCATGATTCGCAATTCAACAAAAAGATTCATGCTGCATTTAGCCGCATTTTGGGTGGGCATGATGCCGAGGTTGCGCCTCTCTCGTATAGTCGCTCATTGCGGCTCTATAGTGTGTCTGCGGAGTACCCCGAGGCCATCATTGAATTGTCGGAGTTTCCGGGCGTTCAGTGCATCGAAGAGATGCCATCCTACGGTGTGGATACTCAGGCAATTAACATTGGTGAGTTACCCGATGACGCCTTGCCTTTGCCTGTTGATGGTATTGAGTACCCCGTAGTAGGATTACTGGATTCTGGAACTGACAAAGAAAATAAGCAATTACAGGCTTGGGTGGTCGGTCGTGATGAGGATGATGTTCCGCCAAGTCAACAAGATCATAGACATGGAACATTTATCGCTGGGTTAATGATTAACGCACGCGGTTTGAATCACAGCGACAATCGGTTCCCATCTGTGCAATGTCGCATATTTGATGCGGTGGTCTTTCCAAAAGATGGATATAGCGACGAGGAAGACTTGATTAACTCTATTCGAAGGGTTATTGCTGCCAACCACGAACAGGTCAAGATTTGGAATCTCTCCATATCTTCCGTTCGCTCAGCCTGTTGTGATGATAAATTCTCAGACTTTGCGATGGCTCTTGATGAGATACAGGATCAATACGATGTAACAATCGTCACATGCACAGGGAACATGAGAAAACATTTGCTCCGGCCTTGGCGGTGTGACCCCAATAAACTGAAAGAGCTGGATCGTATGTATCCCGCTGCCGATTCTGTGCGAGCAGTGAGTGTCGCCTCTATAGCACACAAAGATACGCCAGACTCTATGGTCAAGTCGGAAGAACCATCTCCCTTTTCGCGTCGTGGTCCTGGCCCCGCTTTTCATCCTAAACCGGAAGTCTCTCACTACGGTGGAAATTGCAACGAGCAGGGGCAGTTCACGCAGATGGGCGTTCTCTCGATTGGCTCATCGAGCAAGCTTGTTGAGAGGATTGGAACAAGCTACTCGACGCCGCTTGTCGCATCCATGCTGAGCAGCCTGAAGCATGGTATTGAAAGACCAACATCACGTAATCTTGCAAAGGCGTTAGCAATACATGCTGCCATTCTCAACAACGATAGCTTAAGTATTGATGACTTGCGGTATAGTGGCTTTGGAGTTCCGGCAAATATAGATCAACTGCTTGATTGCCCACCATGGCAGGCTACGTTGGTATTTGAACCTCAACTTGAGCCTGTGCGTCGCATTTTTTCACGTGAATCATTTCCTATTCCCAAGTGCTTTAGGCGAGATGATGGTCGAGTCGAAGGCGAAATTATCATGACTCTGGTCTATGATCCTCCATTGGACCCAAGTGCTGGAGCTGAATATTGTCGCGTGAATGTTGATGCGTCTTTAGGGACGTACGACCCGGAAAGAGGTGGTAATCGCAAGCATCACAGCAAGGTACCTATTGAGCCGGTAGACGCGAAGACACTATACGAGAAGTATCAGCTAAAGCACGGATTCAAATGGTCGCCTGTCAAGGTCTACCGCAAGCGAATGGAAGGCATTACAGGTGATATGTGGCGATTGTACTTGCAGGTATATTACCGTACGCAAGAAGAACAGAACAATCATGGTGTAGTTCAGAATGCTGCATTGATAGTGACCCTTCAAGATCGTAATAAGGACTCGGTCTATTCGGATGTGATGAATGAGCTTCGGCAAGCAAATTGGGTTACGGAGACTCTAAGCATGAGGCCGCAGCTCAGAGTACAGGGTCGCGAATGATAGTTGTTTGTGCTGTTTTCGGCGCTAATCCGCATTCACACTATACCGCCGAATTGTCGCCACCACTTCCGCCATGCGATCAATGTCAGTCCATGCGACTGACCGCGTTGGGTGACGCGGATTCGTCGGTTTGAGCACGACTTCTTCATCACCTTCTTCAAACTGAATCTGCTTGATGGTGGCTTCGTGGTCGCGGTTCGCGCCCATGCGAATCGCGTAGGTGCGATGGCTGATGATCTTCTCACGCGCTGCACCAGGCGAACAGATCGCCACTTCACCAGGTGCGAGTTCCGGCATCATCGAATCACCGGCGATCACCACGGCGAATGCTTCCGGGTCTTCGAGTCCAGCGATTAGATCGCGCTGGATGTAGCGAGTACCAACGCCGTTGTCGTGACCTTCTTGTGAATGATCGCCATCCCACTCAAAACCAGCTTGCACTGATCCGAGCACAGGTACCAAGCCCGCGGGTGTTGGCTGCGCGCTGAATGACTTACTGCCGACAGCCTGAAGCAGTTCTTCGTAGGTGAGGTAGCCCATGGCGCGGGCGAGGGCGGTTAGGGTGGCGCCGTTGGGTTTGGTGCGGTCGTTCTCGATGTTGCTGACAGTTCGCTCGGTAATGCCAGATTTAACCGCCAATTCCTTCTGTGAAATGGCTGCCTTGCTGCGTGCCTCTCGTATTGCAGTTGATGGCTGCATGATCACATCATATGCCACCAGAAATAATGACGCAATACTTCTTGCGTAGCTATTGACGGCGGTGAAATATTTCTGGTATATTTCTGTGTATGCAGTCAGTTCAGATTGCCCAGCCCGCTGAATTGATCCCGATGGCCACAGATTCCGGCCATCTAGTGTGGGTTCCCAAGCTGACCGTTGATGCAATGCTCGGGAGCGGTGGGGGAGAGTTGCGAGTGAGGGTCGGTGCTACTACCCAAGAATGGCTGACTGTCACGGAAGCTGCTCGTGAACACCTTGAAGATGTTGACGGGTTGACACTTGATGCGGCGAAGATGCGTGTCATGCGCGCGTGCAACTCTGGCACAGTCAAACACCGTGGCGTTGGTCGCAACCGTCGCGTCGAGCCGGGTAGCTTGCGGGCATGGCGACTCAGTGAGCGCGAGCGGGAATTAGATGCTGAAGATTAACGAAGCATTTCCATGAACTCGGACTCGGACACGATGCGGATATCAGTCCCTTTTTCCGAAATAGCGATTGCCTTGGCGAGTTTGCCGGTGGCATGACCGGACTTTTTGTATGTCGCAAGCACTTCATCACCAACTACAACCACATCTGTCTTCTTCGATACCGAGCCTGCGGCAGTGCCGCCATATTGCTCAACGATTTTTGCTGCTTCTGATCTTCCAAGGAATGCTAGCTGGCCAGTGAACGCGAATCGCATCTGATCGAAGCGCCCATCTGGCGCTGGCAAGTTCGTAACTCCGGAGCTGCTTATCGATTCATCATCAACTAAGTCATCGATTGAGATGCTGACACATATGCTTCTCATTTCATTTCTGTCTGATTGATGCCCGAATTCCGCAAATTCACGAAAGTACGACATGCTTTCGTTGCCGAGTACCCTGAACAGTAAGCAAGCAAGAGATGCGCACGTAACTGAATCTGAAGTGGCGTCATGATGATCCAAGCCAATTCCCAATACCTTGGCAAGAGTTGGTAGTCGATGATTGGGCAGACCAGGAAATACTTTGCGACTCATGTCAACCGTACATGCATACTTTCCCGCCAGACAGTTGTATTGCTCATCTGTTGCGCATGCTGCCATCACACCCAAATCGAAAGACGCATTGTGAGCAACAACCAGTCCGCTGCATCGTCGCTCAACTTCTTGCCAGATGTCTGTAAACAATGGTGCGTCCTTCACATCACTAGCACTGATGCCATGAATGTTTGTTAAGCGATCATCAAACTCAAGGTTTGGTGGTTGTATCAGTGACTTGTAAACGTCAACGACCTTCTCATTGCGAACAACGGCGATCGCGATAGAACAAGCACTGTTTCTGCTTGCGGTTGCCGTCTCGAAATCGATTGCTGCAAATTCCGAAATGCACATTTGATACCCCCTGTTACAAAGGCGTTACTGTAACGTTACGCAAGAATTCAGGAAAAAATAACTAAGGTAATTACCACGAAAGCCCCTGTTACGAGTTCTCTATTTCGTAACACACCGAAATCCCGCCTCACAATCCATCGCAACAAACGGAACGGATGCGATGGACAAGAAACCAGACTACATCGACTTCAGAGCAGCGGCAAGCCTTTTGGAAAGCGAGCCATCGCCGACCACGGTTTGGCGGTGGGCACGACACGGCGTCACGCTGCCTGATGGTTCACGTCTGACCCTTCCCTACATCCGATCCGGCAAGCGAATGCTGACCACGCAGCAGTGGCTCACGGACTTCCTACGCCAGTGGTACGAAGCCGAAGACGCCACGCCACCGCAGGTCACCAACGAACAACCCAAGCCGCTCAGTCCCTCCGATCTGAACGCTGACCGCGAACTGACGGAGGCAGGGCTATGACGCGCGATCCCCTTGACATCTGCATCGGCCAGAACTGCGGATGGATTCGTCGCATCAAGGTTGCGGTGAAGCCGACACGCTTCCGCCGAATGATCTGCGCCGTCTTCTCGTGGTGCGTGCGTCGATGGGCTGAGTCGGACATCCGGCAGGAACGCGACCGCAATCTTCCATTGATCTCAATCGGACAGGGCGACCATCGCCAGGACTACTACGCGGAGGATATGCGATGAGCACCGTCACGCTTTCCATCGACACCATCATCGTGGATCAGCGCACGCAGCAACGGCCACTGAACCCCGACAACATCACCAAGCTGCATGAACTGCTGAACGAAGGTCTGGCGTCCAATGATCCGGTTGACGTGTTCACCGATGGTGAATCGTACTGGCTGGCCCACGGGCATCATCGCTATCACGCGACGGTCAAGGCCGAGCAGGCAGACATCACCGCGACCATCCACAAGGGCGATCTGGAAGATGCAATCGACTTCTCATGCAAGCCGTTGAATGACGCGCACGGTCAGCCGGAAACCGCATCGCAGCGGCAGGCCCGCATCAGAAAATACATTCAGCGACACGACGACCATAGCAACCGGCAGATTGCCGAGTGGTGTGGATGCAGTGAGGGGACAATTCGCAATTACAGGAAGACAGGTGCGCAACTTTACGCACCTGAATCGCCCGCATCTCCGCAGGTGGGACAATATCCCACCTTATCTGGCGATGAGCAGTTGGCAAGTTCTTCCAACTCAGTTTCTGCCAATAGATCAGGTGTCGGAAAACCGACACCTGAGTCGCTTGCCACCACTCAACCAACCCGCACTGGGCGTGACGGCAAGCAGTACCCCGCACGCAAACCGAAGCGAAAGCCAGATCGCAACGCCATCGCTCCCGACGCACACAGGCCGGTGCGCGGCCATGGCCATGTGCCGCAGGTCACGGCGATGAACGTGCCGCACGATCCGGCCAACGCTGCCACATCAATCATCAGGGTCATGGGCCACGAATTCGCCGCTGCGTTGGCGGTCGAATTGGCTGCCCAAACCGAGGATCAGCAATGAACCAACCAATCGTAAGCCAGATCATGCAGATCACGCCGGAACAGGCGGCAAATTGGCTTGAGAACGCCAATGACAAAAATCGCCGGGTTCTTGAAAACCGTGTCCAGATGTACGCGGCGGACATGAAAGCGGGCAAGTGGCGGCTGACTCACCAGGGCATCGCATTTTCGCCGACTAGTCAGCTGCTCGACGGTCAGCATCGTCTGTGGGCGATCATTCAGGCTGATGTGCCGGTGTCGATGATGGTGACCTTTAACGTGCCGCCGGATTCGATGCACGCCATTGATGGTGGAAAAACGCGGACGGTCAGTGATGACCTGACCATCGCCGGTAATCATGGTCCGGTCACATCAAGCGAAGTCGCCATCCTGCGATCGATGATCCACAAGGGCGCTCAACGAAAATCAATCGATAGCCGCATTGCCGAAGGCGATTTGCTCACGCGCCATCTTCTGGCGATTCGGTTTGCCACATCCTGCATCCCGAAGAATTGCCGGAGGCTTGGTCAGTCCATCGTTCTCGCCGTGCTGGCTCGGGCGTACTACTCGATCGATCACGAAGTGCTACGTGATTTTGCCAATCGCTTCTATCGCTGCCTGAACCGCGGTGATGGTGACCCGGTTGGTCTTCTCACGCAATGGTTTTTCGTGAACGCACTGAACGGTTCTCAGTCTCGATCGGAAGCGTACTGGAAAACCGAGCGTGTGCTCAATGCCGTGGTTCACCGCGAACAACTGACAAGGTTGTATGCGGCGAACAGCGAGCGATTCCCACTACCTGAAGAAATGGAGGATTGACCATGTTCAAACGAGCAACCAAGCAGGGCACGAAACTACGCGCTGCCATCTTCGGGCCGTCTGGATCGGGCAAGACATTCAGCGCGTTGCGCATCGCCAAAGGTATCGGTGGGCGCGTCGCGGTGATCGACACCGAACGGCGCACCGCAAGCAAGTACAGCGATCGTTTCGAGTTCGATGTGTGCGATCTCGATGACCGCAGCATCGACGGATACATCAACGCCATCAATGAAGCGCGTGATTACGACGTGCTCATCATCGACAGCCTGACGCACGGTTGGCAGGAATTGCTGACTGAGATCGACAAGCTGGCGAAGGCAAAGTACCGCGGCAACACGTGGTCGGCATGGTCGGAAGGCACGCCGAAGCAACGCGAGTTGGTTGACGCACTCTACGCTTCGCCCTGTCACATCATCGCAAGCATTCGCAGCAAGACCGAATGGCAGACGGCGAACGAGAACGGCAAGATGAAGCCGATCCGCGTCGGCCTTGCGCCCGAGCAGGGCAAGGGCATCGAGTACGAGTTCGACCTTCTGCTTGAACTCTCGACGGATCACATCGCCACGGTCATCAAAGATCGCACTGGGCGATTCCAGGATCAGCTAATTGACAAGCCGGACGAGGCGTTCGGACGCGACCTCGCGGCTTGGCTCTCCGACGCGGTTCCCGCGTCATCTCATTCCCCCAAGACGGCGTCAGATGCTCCCCCTGCAACTGGCGCCACTGACAACAACGCGCATGCGGATGGTCCGCCTGCGGTCGATTCCTCCTACTGAATTGGAGAAGCCACCAAATGTACGCATGGCAAGAAAAGTCTGAACAGGAAGGCGCAGTCTACGCCGAGAAACTGCCCAATGGTAAGCACCGCGTGACACTCTCACGCCTCATCTTCGGTAATCGCAATGGCCAATTCGTCAGTCGTTCGAACGATCCGCAGGTCATGCTGATCTTCAGCGATGAACAAGCCCGCGAAGTCGGTCAGATGGTCACGCTGTCTGACAAAGCAGGTTGGGTGCTGGCAAGGTTGATGGGGTGCTTCGATCCCCCGGCCAACCTCGCCCGCATGGAAGCGGACGGCATCGAACCGAACCACTTCGCCAACGAAGAATTCGCCGAGAAGCAACTTCTCGATCGTCAACTCGACATCGAAGTCGCGTGGGAACAGCAGGACGGTAAGGAATTCGCGACCGTCACGCCGCTGAAGCCGAGCGGCACGA
Organism: Phycisphaeraceae bacterium; assembly: GCA_028277685.1. Lineage (GTDB taxonomy): Bacteria > Planctomycetota > Phycisphaerae > Phycisphaerales > Zrk34 > JANQFT01. The sequence goes on along the minus strand of JANQFT010000265.1, from coordinate 8,603 downwards.
CCACCGCGCCGCCTTCAACCGATGCACCACCGAGGACCAACGATGCGCCGCCGTCCGCGGGCATGACCAAAGACCAAGCGTGGAACGCGGTCGTCGAAGCGTGGAACAAACGATCGGATGAACCCGATGCAGCGAAGAAGCGGAACGAAGCGTGGATCAAGGCGGTGAAGGATCGCAATAAACCCGAAACCGAATTCGATCCGTCCGACTGGTCCAAGGTTGCCGAAGAAGCATCGCTTCCATTCTGAGAAGGGAGGACGCATGTCCACGTTACTCGACATCACCGAAGACCTGCGGGCGCTGGACGACCTGCTCTACGAAGTCGAAGGCGACGTGTCCGATCCGAAGGTCGCCGAAGCGGTAGACGCCTGGTTCGCCGAACTCGATTCGGCACTCGAAACCAAAGCGGACAACTACGCCGCGTTCATCACTGAACTGTTGAACCGTGCGGAGTTGCGGTCGTCCGAAGCCCAACGTCTCTACCACCGTGCCCGCATCGACCAGAGCACAGCGGGCTGGCTGAAGGACCGGCTCAAGGCTGCACTCGAAGAACGCAACGTCAAGAAGCTGGAAACGCCGCGCTATCGGATCAGTGTTGCGGGCAATGGCGGCAAGCAGCCCGTAGATATCCACGATCCCGAAGCGGTGCCGCGTGATCTCTGCAAGCACGTCCCTGAACACTACGAGCCGGACTCGGACCTGATCCGCGAACGGCTGGCAGATGGCGCCGAAGTGCCCGGCGCTGTCCTGCAGAACCGTGGCACGCATCTGAGGATCAAGTGAGATGCCACGGCCACAGGTGCTCAAGCCACCAGCAGAGATGCTGCAAGTCGATCCGCAAGCGGTGATTCGTTTCTCCCGCTTCGTCGAGATCGACCGGCAGACCGGTTGTTGGTTGTGGAAGGGGCACTGTGATCGCAAGGGCTACGGACAGTTCCGTTTGAAGGATCGCGCCCATTGGGCACACCGGATCAGCTACGTGATTTTCTGCGGTCCGATCCCTGAGGGGTTCCAGATCGATCACACCTGCAACTGCTCGTCCTGCGTCAACCCTGAGCACCTGGAAGCCGTGCCGGCACAAGTAAACCGAGAAAGGCAAACACAACGCCATGCAAGCAATACCGAAGTTCCATTCTGAAACGAACCTGCTGACAGGCTATCGCGAGATGCAAGGTCTGATCGAAGGGCATGTGACGCTCATCGTCGCTCATCCTTGCCAACAGCCCTGGGCAGCCAAGCGCCGCACGATGTACGAAGCGGAAGGCAAGCGGGTAACCATCCTGTCACAACGCCAGTTCGATGAAATCCTTGAACGCCGGAGGGCGAAAGATGCCAGCCGGTAGACCACGGAATCTCAACCTGAGCGACATCCGCATCGATGGCGGTACGCAAGTACGTGCAGCCATCAATGATGCGACGGTCAGCGACTACGCCGACGCCATCGAACGCGGCGAGAAGCTGCCTGCGGTGATCGTCTACGACGATGGTTCGGCCAAGTGGCTCGCCGATGGCTTCCACCGATGGCACGCTCACAAGCGGCGGGGCAGCAAACAGATCGCCGCACAAGTCGAACAGGGAAGCCGGGATGATGCAGCCTGGTACGCATTGGCAGCAAATCGTGCCAACGGTCTGCCGTTGAGCCAAGCGGACAAGCGGCGTGCGATCGGTATCGCACTGAAGATGCGGCCTGAATCGAGCAACAACAGCATTGCTAAGCATGTCGGGTGCAGTGATCACACGGTGTCATCTGTGAGGTCAGAGATGGAATTGACTTCGCAAATTGCGAAGTCGCCGAATCGTGTTGGAAGCGATGGTCGCACCTACAACACATCGAGCAATTCGCAAATTGCGAAATGCTCCACCAAACAAACCAGCGATGGGCGGCAATATCCTGCACACCGTGAATCCCCGCCCGTCGTTCCCACCGACGATCAACCACCCTCAGTTGGGGAATCTCCTCCTCATGTGCCAGTCGCCACGGATGGCGACGAATCGACCGACGTACCGACTCTCGCGTCGGTCGAAGATCGCCTTGGCCAGCTGGTCATGGATGACCGGCTGGCTGAGGCATTTTCCAGGGATGCCGAGCTGGTCGAGTTGTGTACGACGATCAGCAAGATCAAGAGTCAGGTCAACAAGGCGATCGAGGGCAAAGACCCACTCTACGCCGACCTGGTGCCCAACCAGATCATCACCGATCTGACCAACGTGCGTCGCCAACTCAACGCGGCGCGTCCATTCACAACCTGTCCCTACTGCGGTGGCGATGGATGCCAGGCGTGCTATGGCCGCGGTTGGGTCAACGAACTGGCATACAAGGCCAAAGGAAGGCACTGAGAATATGACTTCGCCGATCAGCTATGTCGTGGGGGATTCGCTTTCGCTTCCATTGGCGGACAACAGTGTTGACCTGGTGTTCTGTTCGCCACCATATGAAGACGCTCGCCTGTATGGCGATCTGAATTTCAAGATGCGCGGACAAGAGTGGGTGAAGTGGTGTATTCCACGTTTCATCGAATGCCTGCGCGTCAGCCGCGGCCTGGTGGCGTGGGTGGTTGAGGGCAAGACACGCAAGTTTCGATGGTCTGCAACACCAGCACTGTTGATGGCTGCGTTGCATGATGCAGGAGTTCACCTGCGCAAGCCACCAGCGTTCCAGCGTGTGGGAATTCCCGGCAGTGGTGGTCCTGATTGGCTGCGCAACGACTATGAATTCGTCTTGTGTGCAACCAACGGGGGGAAGTTGCCGTGGTCTGACAACACAGCCTGCGGCCACGAGCCTAAGTATGGTACGGGTGGCGCGTGTACGAACCGCAACGCCGATGGCCGCAGGCTGAATCAAGAGAAGTACGGCGATCCTGATGGCAACGCCGAATTCAAACGACGCACCGCAACAAGCGGTCAACGTAACGGCGACACTATCACACATGCCAAGTATGCACGTCCCAAGATCGCCAACCCCGGCAACGTGATTGCATGCAAAGTGGGTGGGGGACACATGGGGCATGAACTGGCGCACGAGAACGAGGCGCCCTTCCCGCTTTCACTCGCGGAATTCTTCATCAAGTCCTTCTGTCCACCTGATGGTGTTGTGCTTGATCCCTTCTGTGGTTCTGGCACGACCGGTCATGCTGCTGTGATCCACAAACGCAGGGCTATTCTGTGCGACATCCGCGAAGATCAAATTGCACTCACGAAGCGCCGCATGGCTGATGTGTTTGGGGAGGGGGCATGACAATCACAATCCCAATGTGGCTGATGTATGCGGCATGCGCGTTGATCGCGTTTCCGATCATGCTGATCGCTGGGGCGTGGCTGAGCGTGGCAGCGCTTGACCATGTACTGCGCGCCGTGAATGCCTATTGGTGGGTGCTTGCATACACCGCTGCACGAATGCGAAAACGGCGTGCCCTGCATCTCTTCCTGATTCGCGCTGTTCGCGGCGATATAAGGATCAGCACACGCCAGAGCGCATGCCTGACGTTTAAGCATGACAAGGCCGAAGTGGTGGAGGCGTCATCGTGAAACTCCGTCCGTACCAGGAAGCTGCCGTCAATGCGACGTTCGATGCGTGGGAGTCTGCACCCTCGGTCCTGGGGGTGGCCGCAACCGGTTTGGGAAAACCGTCATCGCGGGACACATCATCAAGCGTGTCCTGCGAAGTGGCCAGCGCGTCATGGTGATCGCCCACCGTGAAGAATTGATCTTCCAGGCGGCGAAGTCGATTGCCCGGATCACTGGCGAAGACCCTGATATTGAGATGGCCGATCTGTACGCGGCTGAATCGTCGCTGCATGGCAAGTCGCCGGTGGTCGTGTCCACCGTTCAAACGCAGGTGGCTGGTAAAGGTCGCATGCAGCGGTTTGATCCGGCTGAGTTTGGAATGTGCTGGATAGATGAAGCGCATCATGCCGTGGCGAGTACGTACCGCCGCGTCATCGACCACTACCGGCAGAATGACGCGATGAAGGTGCTTGGCGTCACGGCCACACCGGATCGGACGGATGAAGAAGCACTTGGCCAAGTATTTGATGAGGTCGCGTTCGACTACGACATCCGCTTTGGCGTGGATGATGGCTGGCTCGTGCCCATCGTGCAGCGGGCGGTTCACGTGGAACACCTGGACCTGTCAGCCTGTCGTACCACGGCTGGTGATCTGAACGGCGCCGATCTGTCCCGGGTGATGGAGTACGAGCAGACGCTTCACGAGATCGCATCACCCACGATCGAAATCGCTGCAGGTCGCAAAGCGCTGGTTTTCGCATCGTCCGTGGCTCACGCGGAACGCCTTTGTGAAATCCTGAACCGTCATGAACCGGATTCCGCACGATGGGTGCATGGCGGGACACCGAAACCCGAACGGCGCCAGATGTTCGCCGACTACGCCGCCCGTAAGTTCCAATTCCTAGTCAACGTTGGTGTCGCCACCGAAGGCTTCGACGATCCGGGCGTTGAACTGGTCGTATTGGCCAGACCCACCAAGAGCCGCAGTCTCTATGCACAAATGATCGGACGTGGAACGCGCCCGCTACCAGGCGTGATCGATAGCGACCACCTGCACGGCTTCGACGTGTTCCGCAGGCAGGCCATCGCTGAATCAGCCAAACCGCATGTGGAAATCGTGGATTTCGTCGGCAACTGCGGCAAGCATCGGCTGGTCACTTCGGCTGACATTCTCGGCGGGAACTACTCCGACGATGTGATCGAGCGTGCAAAAGAAGCGATCGAACGCGACGGAACCAAGAACGTCAGTACCGCACTCGACGATGCGGCCAACGAGATCAAGCAAGAACGTGAGAAGAAGCAACGCGAGGACGCTGAGCGTCGTCGCCATCTCGTGGCACAAGCCAAGTACAGCACCACGGAAGTAAGCCCGTTCGATGCCCTTGGACTGACGCCTTGGCGTGAGAAAGGCTGGGATAAGGGCCGTCAGATCACGCCGAAGATGCGCGATCTCTTGGAACGCCAGGGCGTTGAAACGAAAGACCTGAACTACACGCAGGCACGGCAACTCATTACCGAGATCACCAGCCGGTGGGATTCGGACAAGTGCTCCTACAAGCAAGCCAAGTTACTGGCGAAACGTGGTCTTCCTACCAATGTCAGTCGGAACGAAGCGAAGGCGATGATCGATGACATTGCCAAGCGTGAGGGGTGGGGGAAGAAGAAGCGCGAGAAACGCGAACCGACTGCGGCAGCGGTGGGGGATCGGTATTGATTCGTCTGGTGAATAACACGAAGGGAACATCTCCATGCTTTACGTCTTGTATGAGAACGGCACAGTGGCCACGTTCGATCACAACTTCTACTCAGATCGTGGCAAGGGCGAGATATGGTCCAAGCGAAGTATCAAGGACGATTTGGATTGGTCAGTGGACAAGACCACGCACCACAACGTGCTGTGTGCATCCTGGTCACCGATTTATGTAAATCGACAAGGCGGTACACCATCGGCTACGACATTCCATCGAGCCGCGCAGATCGTGCTTGACGGCATGAGGAACTACGACGGGTACTCCTCCCAAGTCACCTTGCTACGCAAGATCAAAGCAAGGTTGAGGAACTTCAACAGCATCACACGCAATTGGCGATGAGTCCGGCCAATCACCCCCAAAGAGAAGTAAGCAATGTCGTACCGTTGGACACAAGCAGCGCAGCAGTTGCCGCCATCAGAACCCACACAATGGCGGCGTGTATCACGATCCGCACCATGCCCGATCTGTGGCAAGCCTGATTGGTGCAGCATCTCGCATGATGGGTCAGTTGCCCTTTGCATGCGTTCTCCAGAGGGCGCGAATCGATCCGTCATCATGGATCACGGCGTCGGCTTCATTCACGTGGTTGATGATCGTGCGTTCCGTAGCGTGCCGCGCCAGATCGCCAGCACTGAACGCAGGATCGATTGCCTGGGGATCATGATGCGGTGGTCGTATGAAACCACCGATGACATGATCCGAGCGTACTCAAACGAACTGTGGGTATCGCAGGATGCGTTGCGTCGACTTGGCGCCGCATGGTCAGAAGCGTTCGGGGGATGGGCGTTTCCGATGCACAACGATCGTCGTCAGATCATCGGTATCCGGCTGCGGATCACCGGTGCCGAAAAGCGGTGTGTGCGGGGATCACGAACCGGATGCTTCGTGCCCACCGGCATCGACAGCCGATCCATGCTCATGATCTGTGAGGGGCCGACCGACACCGCAGCAGCGTTGACGCTTGGATATGACGCCATCGGCAGGCCGTCCTGCAGCGGGGGCACTGAGATCATCAGTGACATCCTGCAGGCTGGTCGAAGGCGTGACGTGGTCATCATGGCAGACAGTGACGGTCCTGGTAGAGCAGGTGCTCAACGCTTCGCAGATCGAATCATCGGGCTATGCAGGTCCGTCAAGATCATCACGGCACGGCCACACAAAGACATCAGGGATTGGCTCGGCGCCGGGGCAATCAAGGGTGATATCGACGATCGCATCGCCAATGCCATGTATCACAGGATTGTAGAGTCAGCGGAAAAAGCTTGATAAGGCGTCACATTGCAGTCGCGGTGTTGCATGTGCAATGTCCCAACAATGTCCCCGCAGTGTCAGTAGCGAGTACTCAAACAAAAGGAAATTGGATATGGAATCAATCTTCATTTCATCAAGAATCACGCAGGCCATGGACGTCATGCGTATCGCTGACAGCATCGGCAGGAATGTCAACGAAACCGTAGGCATACTCGTGCGTTGGTTCGCCTGGGTTGAGACCGAAGACCGCCGATGCGAGGGCAGGATTAAGCTCGTGACGCCGAGCATGGTAGATGACGTCACGGGTGCTGATGGTGTGGCGGAAGCATTGGTTGCGGTGAATTGGGTAAGCTTCGATGACGATGGCATCATCATTCACGATAGTGACGTCCATCTTCGGGGCGATCTACGAAAGCGATCAATGGCGGCTCGCCGTAAGCGCAAATCAAGGGTGTGGGGTGCGCAATGAGTCGAACTGCAGAACCTTACATCAAGGTGACGTGTTCACTACCCGGCAAGTCTGAAGTGCAGGTTGTTGCTGATGAGCTGGGGATCAATGACGACGAAGCCCTTGGACTCGTCGTCAGATTCTTCATCTGGCTCGATAGTCAGATGAACGAGCAAGGCTATGTGGACCACGCCACACCGGAGCGAATCAGTCGTCAATTGCACCGCCCTGGTCTGGTTGAAGCGTTGGTCAAAGCCGGGTGGGTAATGGAAGACGGCGCGGGCATCATGATCCCCAATCACAACCGTCACATGGGCGTTGCGGCAAAGAAACGCATGTACGAAACAGAGCGGAAACGCCTGCAACGCAAGCGGGACAATGTCCCGTGATTGTCCCCTTCTGCGTGGGACAATCTTGGGACATCTGTAGAAGAGAAGAGAAGAGAAGAGAAGAAAAGAAAAGAATTCATAATTATTCATGGAAGTAATTAATAAAGAATATTCACGATAAGAATAAGGGCGGCGGAAATTCAGAATTTCCAGCGGCTCATAAATCTCGGATTTCCATCTCATGGACGAGATCACAATTGAACTGCCACTTCCAGACAAACGACTCTCACCGAACAGACCACCAAGCACACGCGGTGGACGCATGGCGCAGCACGCAGCAGCGAAGCGCATGCGCGAACGCGCGATGATCGAAGGGCTTGCCTCCTTAGCTTGCCGTGCAGGCTGGAGGAAGGCTCGTGCGACCGCCGCGTTCTTCTGGCCTGATCGAAGACGGCGTGACATCCGCAACGCTGAGGCGTCGCTCAAGCCGTACTACGACGGCCTGGTCGATGCCGAGATCATCATCGACGACAACTCCGACGTCCTACGACATGGCGAGACACGATTCGATCTCGATCCGCACGATCCGCGCGTTGAGATCACCATCGAACGTCTTCAGTGACCCCTGTAGGTACTACATCCGCTTTGTTAGCAGTTCATTACGGCGGGAACAGTCGCCAAACACATATTTCTTTACGTTGACCACGCATGACAAGCAGACAAGCCAAATTCAGTCGCAGGAAAACCGCTCAGCAAGCTGAGGTCGGCTCGATACCGCAGCCTGCTGATTCAGATCGCCGCGAATCGTGTCGTCATGACCTGCTGAAGTTCCTCGTGACCTACTTTCCGCACTCGACGGGGTTGCATCCGTTCAGCGAAGGGCACGAACGCGCGATCAGCAGGATGCAGCGTGCGATTCTCGATGGTGGCCGGTATGCCCAGGCGGTTTTCCGTGGCTGGGCGAAGACGACCATCAGCGAGAACGCGGCGATCTGGGCCGCGGTGTACGGTCACCGACGATTCATCGTGGTGATCGGCGCGGATAAGGGCGCAGCCGACGACAATATCAGCAGCATCAAGACTGAGTTCGAAACGAACGAACTGCTAGCTGCTGACTTCCCTGAAATTGGGAAGCCGGTTGCTGCGCTGGAAGGCAAGGTGCAACGATGTGCTTCGCAGACGGTGGATGGCGATCTGACGCACATTCGATGGACCGGTGACACGCTGGTGATGCCCGCGGTGAAGGTGGAGGGTGAGCCGTCTGTCTCGTCCGGCGTCATCATCGCGGCTCGTGGCAACACCGGTCGCATTCGTGGCCTG
>JANQFT010000352.1 GCA_028277685.1 Phycisphaeraceae bacterium | reverse complement strand
CGCAAGCAGTCCAAGCACGTGGCCAAGGCCGCCGGTCAGCTCGGTAACAAGGTCGCCTTCAAACGCGTGGACATCGATGAAGCCAACGCCACTGCCCAGGCCCAGAAGGTGAACGCCATTCCGAAGATCATCATCTACAAAGATGGCAAAGCCGCCAGCGATCTGTCCGGTCTGACCGAAACACCGGACATCGTGAAAGCCGTGGAAAAGGTGATGAGCGAATAACCCTCCTGCAGTGCGGGATGAACTCTGGAAGGTAACGATAGCCGGCGGTCCACGACCGCCGGTTTTTTCTTGCGCCGTTGTGCGATTTTGATCGTTGAATAATCGAACGTTCCGCGGTGCGTTATCGCCCTAGCATCGATGCAATCTGAGTTAAGTAGGTCCGGGCCTGCCCGGACACTTGTCTAACCCTTCATGCTTGCAGCAATGTCCGGGCAGGCCCGGACCTACAGGCTGAGTAAAGGAGTGCATCGTGATGTCCAATGCCCGCAAGCCCAATCGCATCAAGTGGTATCGCTCTCCGGTGCCCCGCGAACAGCTCAGCCGGCTGAATCAGCGCAGCGATTTCAAAGGACTGCTACAAACCGGCGGTTACCTGGGGCTGCTGCTGATCACCGGCACCGGTTGCGTGTTGGCCATGCTCTACGCGCATTGGGCGATTGCCATCGCGGTGGTGCTCTTTCATGGCACGTGCTACGCATTCACCATCAATGCGTTCCATGAACTGGTGCACGACTCGGTATTTCGCACACGTTGGATGAACCGGTTTTTCCTTCGCATCGTGAGTTTCCTGGGAGTGTGGAATCATCACTTTTTCTGGGCCAGTCACACTGAACATCACAAGTACACCCTGCATCCGCCGGATGATCTTGAGGTAGTACTGCCGATGAAACTGAAAGTGCGGGATTTTCTGTTGCACTGGGCGATCATTTCGCCGTTACCACTGTGGTGGCGCTGGCGTGGCGTGGTGAATACCGCGCGAGGCAAGCTGGGTGGTGAGTGGGGACAGTATCTGTTTACACAAGTAAAACCAGAGAGCCGTCAGGCGTTACACCGCTGGGCGTGGATTCTGATCGTTGGTCACATTGCGATCGTGGCGCTCGCCATACTCACTGGTTGGTGGTGGCTGATCGTGGTGATCACCCTGGCTCCCTTCTACGGTGGATGGCTGCAATACCTCTGCAATAACACCCAGCATGCGGGGCTGGTTGATAACACCAACGACTTTCGTTTGTGTTGCCGCACGATCTACCTGAACCCGTTCGTGCAATTTCTTTACTGGCACATGAACTACCACACCGAGCACCACATGTACGCCGCGGTGCCGTGTTACAACCTTGGCAAACTGCATGGGCTGATTCGTGATGATTTGCCTTCGTGTCCGCGCGGCCTGTGGCAGACGTGGCGGCAGATCATCACCATCTTTCAGCGGCAGAAAGAGGATCCAGAATATCAATTTGCTGCGCCCCTTCCCGTCTCGGCCGAAGCACCGCTCAACCACGCGTAGCGGATCTCATACCTGCAGAGCACGGCCCGGCTGTTGACTCTGCCGGCGGCCGTTATCTGGACGATTGCCCCAATCAGGATAAGCAACCCGGAATTATCGGCGGGGTGAATCCACGGCCACGCCTAGATGGTGTTTATCGATCTAAACCCATTGGTAACCATCAATTGTATTTCTATGCTGGAGGTTCAGTTTTCCATCTGTCTCATTCAACTACAGGTTATGCCTGACCGATGCTATCCCAAGCACGCGGGGGCGTTTACCGAGATAGTTCATGAGTATGAGCGCCATTGATGTTCTTTGGGTTCTGATGGCCACAGCCCTGGTGTTTGTCATGCAAGCCGGCTTCCTCTGCTTGGAGGCTGGTCTGACACGGACGAAAAACTCCATCAATGTGGCGATGAAGAACATGGCCGACTTCGGCATTTCGATCATGTTGTTCTGGCTGTTCGGCTTCGCCTTCATGTTCGGCGTAACGCATTCGGGTTGGGTCGGCTTCACGCGGTTCCTTCCGGGCATGGCTGACCGTGAGGCCGAACTGCTCGTGTTCTTCTTGTTTCAGGCGGTTTTCTGTGGTACGGCAGTGACCATTGTTTCCGGTGCCGTCGCAGAGCGTATTCGGTTCGCCGGTTACATTGTGATGGCAGTGATCATCAGCGCGATTGTCTATCCGATCTTCGGACACTGGGCATGGGGCGGCGCCTTCGGCGGGAGTGACGGCTGGCTGAAGGCAATGGGTTTCGTGGACTTTGCCGGCTCAA
>JANQFT010000191.1 GCA_028277685.1 Phycisphaeraceae bacterium | reverse complement strand
TACTGGTGGTGCACCGAGCAGGCACTGAACTTTGGTGATGGCCTCGGCCCGCAGCAGATCGTCGATGACGGTGGCGATCTGCTCATCCACAAGGGGGTCGAGTTCGAAAAGGCCGGCTCAGTGCCCGGTCCTGAAACCACGGACAATGCCGAATTCAAGGAAGTGTTGCTCACCCTTGCGCGTTGCCTGGAAGCCGACCCAAAGCGTTGGCACAAAGTGGCCGACGCCATGCAGGGCGTCAGCGAAGAAACCACCACCGGTGTGCATCGTCTGTACGAAATGGAACGCAACGGCACGCTGTTGTTCCCCGCGATCAACGTGAACGATTCCGTCACCAAGAGCAAGTTCGACAACCTGTACGGCTGCCGCCACTCACTCATCGATGGCCTCAACCGTGCCACCGATGTGATGATGAGTGGTAAGGTCGCGGTCGTCTGCGGCTACGGCGATGTCGGCAAAGGTTGCTGCCAAAGCCTCAAGGGCCAGGGCGCCCGTGTGATTGTCACGGAGATTGATCCGATCTGCGCCCTGCAGGCAGCCATGGAAGGTTATGAAGTGAAGACGTTGGAAGATGTGATTGGCGAAGCCGACATTTTCATCACCACCACCGGCAACTTCAACATCATCACCGCCGACCACATGGCGAAGATGAAAGACAAGGCGATCGTCGGCAACATCGGTCACTTCGATAACGAAATCGATATGGCCGGTCTTGAAAAACTACCGAGCATCGAAAAAGTGGAAATCAAGCCGCAGTACGACGAGTGGCGCTTCCCGGACGGCCACAGCGTGTTGATTCTTGCTGAAGGTCGCCTGCTGAACCTCGGCTGCGCGACCGGCCACCCCAGCTTCGTGATGAGCGCATCGTTCACCAATCAGACGATCGCCCAGATCGAACTGGCTGTGAATAACGACAAGTACGAAAACAGGGTGTACGTGCTGCCGAAGATCCTTGATGAAAAAGTTGCCCGCCTGCACCTGGATAAGCTGGGTGTGAAGCTGACGAAGCTTTCGCAACAGCAAGCGGATTACATCGGTGTGCCGATCGATGGCCCGTATAAGCCGGAGCACTATCGGTATTGATTTTGAGTTCGTTGATTCGTTAACTCATGAAGCCGCGCCATGAGCGCGGCTTTTCTTTGCGCGTCTGTCGAATTAGCGAGCTAATGAATTAACGAGTCAAGGCAATCACCTTGCCGATAAAGACCCTAGACTGTTATCGAACCTGGGCACGGAGAAATCCCCATGGCCGATCGCCTGCAATTAACCCATACGCCGCAGATGGAAAATGCGGTGATGGTGATTTCATTCAGCGGGTGGATGGATGGTGGCGGTGTATCGACGGCCACCATGGAGTGGCTGCTCGACACCCTCGATGCGTCGCAGTTTGGCCTGATCCATGGCGAAGGCTTCTACGTGGAAAGTTTTCCCGCACCCATGGAAATCGCTGCGCTGGTGCGACCACACGTGCGCATCGAAGATGGCATCGTGAAACAATTCACTCTCCCCGGTGGTACGTTCAGCGTGGTGCCGACGGAGAAACTGGTTCTGCTTCAAGCGCGTGAGCCGAACTGCAATTGGGATACGTTCGCCGACTGCATTCTCACCGTCGCCCGCCAGACCGGCGTGACCACCATTTACTTCATCGGTAGTGTGGGTAGTGCTGTGCCGCACACGCGCCGAGCACCCATGATCGCTTCGGTGTCGGATGAGATCATGAAACAGAAACTCGAACCGCTGGGGGTGCGCTTCACCAACTATGAAGGCCCCGCCAGCTTCGCCAGTTACCTGCTCGCCCGTGCGCCGCACAACGGCGTAGCGATGGCCAACCTCGTGGTGGAAATTCCAGCCTACGTGCACAGCGCCAACCCAAAATGCACCGAAACGGCCATCCGCACATTGTGTGCTCTGCTCAGCTTACGCCCGGACTTAGACGACCTGCGGGCCACCAGCGACGACTGGGAAAAGAAACTCACCGCGAAGATTGTCGACCATCCCGAACTATCCGAGCACATCGAACAACTCGAAGCCAGCTACGATGACGATGTGTTCGACCAACACCTGGGCGACCTGAAAATGTGGCTGGAAGAGCGCGGCATCCGCGTGGATTGAACGTGGAATTGTTATGGTCGCCGCTTTCGTTTGTACGCGGCCGGTGAACACTTCATCTGTTGCTTGAATACACGGTGAAATTGCGCGTAACTGCCGAAGCCGACTTCAAGCGCGGCCGTGGTCATGTTGATGGTGGTGTCGTGGCTGTACTCGGCAACAAAGCGCTCAATGCGGATGCGGTTGCGGTAGTTGGTAATTGACGCTCCCGTCTGACGGCGAAACAAACGACTCAAGCGGTCGGCACTCATGCCGCAACGTGCTTCAAGCTGCGGCAAGTCAAGTGTGGCATCATCCTGCAGCAACCGCGCTGCGCGTTCTACGGCCGGGTGCACATCCGTACCGCGCACCACGTGCTCGGCGTTGTCGAACGCGCCCCACGCACGCAACAACAGATACACTAACCCCGCATTGAAACGTGCCGGCTCCTGTTCATCGGTTTCAACCTGCAGGCAAAGTTTTTCCAGTTCAACCGCCTCACTCGGCTCAAGCACACGACAGATTGAGCCTGTGGGATTGGTCTTCAGCAATGGTTTGGTAAACGGCGTCGAGCATGCCGCGCGAAGCGGGCGAGGTTTGATCACAAGAATCCACATGGCAAAATCAGCAGACTGATCGATCAGTAAATGATCGTGCTCCGGGAAAAGCCAGATCAGCGAGCCAGCCCGTAGCTCTTGCCGCGTGTTGCCCACCAGGTAGCCGGCCCGGCCCGCGGTGACCAGGTTGAACTCCAATTCATCATGGCGGTGCTCTGCGCGGGGCGATGGGTTGAACACCGCGTGTACCCAGACACGGCCGTGGTAAGGAGGCGGGATGTTCAATTGTTCACGCATATCGACGGTAAATGATAACAAATAAAGGTGATGTGCGAAGATCGAGCATGTGCGATGTCGCATAATGAGAATTCCCGGCGGGGACTCATCACCAGGAACATGAGGTTTCAACATGACAACCACAATCACCAACGCGACAATCCCCGCAGACCAAATCGAGCAATACCACAATGAGGGTTACATGATCCTCAAACGCATCATCCCTGATGACATGCTTGAGATGCTGCGTGAAGAGTGTTCGTACTTCGTCGGCTACCAGGATGGCATGATGGACGAGCGCGGCGAAACGACGATGGGCATCACGCATCGCGGGAACCGTTACTTCGTGGCGAATCGATATCGACAAAGCCATCGACTGTGGCGTTTCATCTACGGTGAGCTGATGGCACGCGTTGCACAGGCGGCGCTTGGTCAGGATGTGTACTTATTCCACGAACAATGGGTCGTCAAAGGCCCCGAACAAGGCATGACTTTCAGTTGGCATCAGGATTCGGGCTACGTGAAAGATCGTGACGCCAACACGCAGCATCAGCCATATGTTACCTGTTGGTGCACGCTGGATGACATGAGCGAAGCCAATGGCACGGTCTACCTGCTGCCACACTCACGTGGCAACACGCGCGATCAGATCATCACCCACGAGCGGCAGGAAGGTTCGAACGATCTTGTCGGCTACACCGGCGATGACCCTGGCATTCGCATCGATGTGCCGGCCGGTTCGATCGTTGCGTTCAGCAGTTATGCCTTTCATCGCAGCGGATCGAACACCACACCGAATATGCGTCGCGTGTATTTACCACAGTACAGCGCAGCACCCATCGTGCACAGCGAAACCAATGAGCCGTTCGGCCAAGTGGTGCCGTTCGTGAAAGACGGGCGCATTGTTTACGACCACGCAGCGGATAACGCCGCCAATTAGTGGAAAGATTCCATGTCGAATACCACATCGCACGGGCTGGCAGAACTAAAATGGAAACCGGATTGGGCGACGGCGCGCAAACATCACGAACAATGGTGGCGGGGCGAAGGTTTGGTGTTTTGGTGCACGGCACCACGTGATGTGCCGCATGAACAGATCACCAAACCCACATCGCCACATGATCCGCATGACTGTTGGTACGATGTGGATTGGCGCATCGCGCGCGATGAACATCGTCTGGCCAACATGCATTATGCGGCAGATGCGTTTCCGTTTTTCAGCACATGGTCCGGTGCGGGTGATCTCGCGGCGTATCTGGGGTGTCCCACCGATTGTGACCATAGCACCGTGTGGTTTGAGCCGACGATGCCGGACCCGCCGGAATCTCATCCTCCATTGAAGGTCGACCCTGAAACATTTGTGTTTCAGCGGACCATGCAACTCACCGAACATGCGGTCGCACGCAGTAACGGCCGCTATCTCGTCAGCCAGCCCGACATCATCGAAAACATCGATATCCTCGCCAGTTTGCGCGGTACCGAACTGTTACTGATGGACATGATCGAGCGGCCCGAGTGGGTTGAGCAATGTCTCTGGCAGATCAACGATGCGTTCTATGAAGCTTTCGATCGGTTCTACGAGATGATCGCCGACGCTCACGGCGGTAACACGTTCGTGTTCAACGTGTGGGGCCCGGGCAAAACAGCCAAAGTGCAATGCGATGCCTGTGCCATGTTCGGACCCGATATGTTCCGCCGGTTCGTCGCGCCGCCACTGCGCGCTCAATGCAACTGGCTCGACTACGCGATGTACCACCTGGATGGCGAGGATGCACTGCCGAACCTCGATGTGCTGCTGGAGATCGACACGTTGCAGGCGATCGAATGGACGCCACGTTATTCATCTCAGGGAGATACTGGCGGTAAGCCGAAGTTCTATGACTTGTATCGCCGCATTCTGGATGCCGGCAAGAGTGTGCAGGCGATCCATGTGCAATCAGAGGAAGTCTTGCCGCTACTCGATGCGGTTGGCCCCAAGGGCATGTTCATCACCACGCACTGCAAATCGCAGGACGAAGCGGATGAACTGGCGGCGAAAGTGGAAGCATATCGATAATGCCACATAGCCCACCCTTTTGGGGTGGGCTATGTGGGCTGCGTTGACCGTATTATTTGCGTTTGCTTCGGGAACGCTTGGCTTTCGCTTTCGTACTGCTGGTGCTGCTGGTGCTGCTGGTGGCCTTGTTGCGATCGGCGCTTCGTTGTGTGGTGGTACCATCGGCTTTGGTTTTGGTCACGTTCACAGTGCCGTCGAAACTGCGTGTGCCTTTACCGGTACGGGTGATGGTGCCATCTTTTTGCACGTTGATCACGGTGCCGTTATCGCGCGTGATGGTCCGGTCCACATCGAGGGTGGCGGTGCCTTTGCCCGTGCGGGTGATGGACCCGGTGGTTTCGGTGATCCAGCCCTTCCCGTTTGAGTTGCTTCCCGTACCGGTGGAAGTCCAGGTGCGCCCGGTGCTTGATCGTGTGGCAGAGCCGGTGCGATCAACGGTGCTGGTCACACCATTGGCGTTGGTGCGGTTGGCGGTACTGGTGAAATCAAACGTGCCATCGCCGGTCTTCACCCAGTTGCCGTTGCGGTCGAAGGTCCAACTGCGTTCTTGACCGTTTGGGCCGGTGGCGGAACCTTCGCCGGATGCGGTCCACCAGCCGGTGCCATCACCATTGCGATGGGCCTCACCGGTCACGATGCGGGTGAACGATCCGCCGTCGGAGCCGTTGCCGGTGGTGTTGCGTGTCCAGGTGCGGCCATCTTCGGTTTTGGTCACACTGGTGTCGCTGTGCACAGTCACGGTACGACGACTGTTTTTAGTAATGCGCTCAGCGGCTCGCACCCAACCATCATCGTCAGCGATGTTCTGCTCCGCATGCGCGGCGGGGCAGGCGACCATCAGGAAACAGGCAACGGCCGATAATGCATGTAAACGTGTCATCGTGTTGACTCCTTGTTTCATCTGGCCCGATGAAATGCATCGGCCACCTGCACAACGCCCATCGACCGGGTCCTATTGCACCCCCGGAAATATCTCGGACAGGATTGGAATTTGTCGAAGGGTGTTTTGCTCGACGCGATCGGGCAATTTGGATAGGATAGTAAGGTTGTAACGGCCACGGGGAGGTGTGTCTCCTTTCGCCGGCCGACTTGCAAAGCAAACGATCAGTTTTGGGTAGGTACGGTATCCATGACATCCACGATCACACCCACATCCGCTCCCGGGGTCGAACTGACCGACACTCACGAGTTTCTCAACCGCGAACTCACGTGGTTATCATTCAATGAACGGGTGCTCCACGAAGCACTGGATGAGCGAACGCCGTTGCTTGAGCGCGTGCGGTTTTTGTCGATCTTCACGTCGAACCTAGACGAGTTCTACATGAAGCGCGTGGGCGGTTTGAAGCGGCAGATCGTGGCGGGGGTGGCCAGTTTATCGGTCGATGGCATGACCGCCGCGCAACAGATGGCCGCCATTCGCGAAGCGGTCATTCCCATGTTGAATCGGCAGGCAGCCTGCTGGAAAGATCAGATTCAACCCGCTTTGGCTGAGCATGGCATCCACGTGCTGAAGTGGAACCAGATGACAGATAGCGAACGGGATTTCGCCAACGACTATTTCCACCGTCAGGTGTTCCCGGTGGTGAATCCGCTGGCGGTTGATCCGGGGCATCCATTCCCGTTCCTGTCGAACTTATCCTTGTCGCTGGGCGTGAAGCTGGCGCACAAAGGCCAGGCGGAAGCACTGTTCGCCCGGGTGAAAGTCCCTGAGGTGTTGCCGCGCTGGCTGTACCTGGACCTGCCCGAATCACAAGGGCAGTTCCGGTTTGTGTCGCTCATGGAAGTGATCAGGCACAACCTCGATGCGCTGTTCAGGGGCATGGAGGTACTGAGTGTGACCCCGTTCCAGGTGACGCGCAATGCCGATGTGGAACGTGATGAAGAAGATGCGGAAGACCTGTTGGTATTGATTGCTCAGGAACTGCGCGAGCGCCGCTTCGCCCGCATCGTGCGCCTGGAGCACGATCCCTCGGCTGACCCCTGGACCATCAGCTTCCTCAAACGCGAACTCGAACTGAATGACCAGGATGTGTACGAGCTGCCGGGCGAGCTGGACTACACCGGGCTTGGCCCGATCGTTGACCTGGAACTGCCCGAACTGAAATACACCCCATGGACCCCGCGCGTGCCGGTACCGCTGGTGGATGAAGATGCGGACATCT
>JANQFT010000344.1 GCA_028277685.1 Phycisphaeraceae bacterium | reverse complement strand
GGGCGATTTTCGTGGCGACTGGGACGAGTCCTTCGACTTCGATGCGGTCATGTCCCGCATCTCGGGGGCATACCGGCCCGATTGAGGCTGTCGATCGGGCCGAAGTTCTGACCGGAGTTCGAAAACGCTGTTGGTCCCGGAAGCAACCCGGCTGTTAACCCGGCTCGATCTGTTCAACAGAGAATCCGAGAGTTCGCGGCGTGATTTCTGGACGGTCGAGAGCAACCATCATGGTTGCTTTCGGAACCGGCAAATCGGGTCGCGAAACAGAGAGCGCGAGGGTCGGCGGCGTGGTGGCCGTAACCCTTTGACACCAACGGGATACGAAAACGCCCGGCCAGTGGTCTGGTCGGGCGTTCGCGTTAACTGGATCACCAGCCGAAGTTCGGTCTGGTGATTGAAGCTCTCCACCACGCGTTCGGGCAGATCGCGGATGCTTGGCTCCTGCCCCGAACTCCGGGGGCCCGCCTCGAGGATGATCATGCGGGCGAAGAAGCCGTTGGTGAGCATCCGCTCGGACAGCGCCTCGTAGTAGTGGTTCGGGATCGCGGTGCCGAAGATCACCAGGCACGGCTGGTCGATCACGCCCGGCGATTCCTTGCCCGCCTTGCGCCGCATGGGGAACACGCTGTTGGACGACGAGTACATCGTCAGCAGCGTGCTCATGATGGCTTCGTGCCTGGCATCCTTCGCCTTGTTGATCGACTGGAGCATCCCGTCGATCTCGTCGGTCTGGAACAGCATCGTCGGCGTCTGGAACAACGCGTCCTGGATGCCTTCTCCCGAGGCGAACCGTTCACCGAGCGCGTCGGCTAGCCCGATCTTGTGGAGAATCTTCGTGTTGGTCTTGCGAGGCCAGTCCTTGCCCGATGCCGAGTGCGCGAGGCCGAGCAGGTAGATGTTGGTGCGATTGTCGCCGCTGTCACGTACCTTGCGCCCGGCGAGGAACGCCATCAGCGAAAGCGCCCCGGCGAACGCCATGACCTGGTTGGGGTACGGCGCGGTGGCCAGGCAGTGATCCATCACCTCGCTTACGAAACCCGGCACATGCAGCATCTCGGCCGACATCGGCCCGGGATCGGAAATGTCTGGCACAGGTGCGGCTTGTCCGTCGGACATGGCCATTGTCTGGCCGACATCGGAATTGTGCGACGCACAGGCGGCAGGTGCGGCAGACATTCGCACAATGGCCGAGATGTCCGCACCGTTGGCGTTATCCGCCAGAGAATCGCCGCCGTAGCCCAATGTCCGCAGAGATCGCGCCGCATGTTCGAAGTCGCCGCCGTGGTTGAGCAGCGCGTGCACCGCAAATGGCGAATAGGCCCGGTTCGGTTCGAACGGCGCGGCGTTCGACGAGAAGACATAGAACACGCGATCCTTGAGTGTGGCGGACATGCCCGATTCCTTGCCGGGCCGCCGCCAGTATTCATTCTCGCCGCCCTTGACTCTCACCCAGCCGTGCTGTTCGAGCACATTCCGAGGGTCTCCGCGATGGTTGAAGTCATCGCCGGGCCTGTCGGTATTATGCGACGCACATCCGCATGGTTCGACGGACATCGCCATTCTCTGGC
The DNA here is from genome assembly GCA_028277685.1 of Phycisphaeraceae bacterium. GTDB lineage: Bacteria > Planctomycetota > Phycisphaerae > Phycisphaerales > Zrk34 > JANQFT01. The sequence goes on along the minus strand of JANQFT010000344.1, from coordinate 13,870 downwards.
CGACCATGCCATTGTCCGTCGGACAATCGCCATGGTGCGAATTGTCTGCCGACAACTGGCGTTGTCCGACCGATGACGGGCCTCTCTGGCCGACATCGCCGTCTGCGGAAACATGCGCCGGATTCCCGGGGCCATCAACGACGGGCGGCAGGTATTCGTTCAGTTCCCACGCCGCCTGGAGCAGCGCGTCGCGCTCGGCCACGGTCAATACGGGCAGGTCCGCAAGGTCGCCATGACCGAGGATGTAGCCCATGGTCGGGGCACAGAGGAACAGGCCGCCCTCGCCGCGTGTCTCGATCAGCGTGGTGATCCTGTCTCCGACCTTCCGCTGGGCCAGTTTCAGATTGCCGCAGACAGGCGCTTCGCAGCGATAGATGACGTGGTAGCCGCCGGACGGCGTGGTCTCGATGACCAGTCGCTCACGCAGTTCGACGGGCAGTCGCTCCCACCAGGTCGGGAACAGTTCGCCACCGGCGTCGAAGTCGATGATCTCCGCATTGCCCGACACCGCGCCGGTGACGATGCAGATCGCGTCTGGACCGTTCGCCAGCCATGCCGACAACTCGGCATCGGTCGGCCGTGACTGCCGATACCGCTTCCACACACCGACGGCCGGGCGCTTCTCGATTCGTCTGGCCGGAAGCACGCACAAGCCGGCGCGATGACATGACATGGCCGCTTCGCTCAGCATCAGAACGGCACCTCGTCGTCAGCCCCCGGAACGGGCAGGTATTCCGGTTCACCACCGACCAGATCACCAACGGTGACGGCGGGCGGCTTTTCGCCAAGCTGGTAATTCACAATGCGGTCGTATTTCTCGCCGGTCACACTGCGGACGGTGATGGCATGCGTGGGCGCGAGCGACCCCGCCTCGGCCAGTTCGACCGCCTCGTCCGCGTCGGTCGGACACGGATCATCGGACCGCATCCGCCACCATGCTTCCGCCTTCTGCCGCGCGTAGCTCCCAGCAGTATGCTCGACGCAGACCCACTCGCTACGGTGATCGTTGAAGCCGACCCCCGGAATGCGATAGTCCACACGCAGCGTGCGCGGATGGCCCTCGGGCGCGTCGCGCTTCACGTGAGCGGAGTAGTAGACCTCCTGGACCTCATACTCCGTCTCTGTCACTTCGCCGCTGAGGATGCCGCCGGCGTGCGCCGTCGCGTCGTGCTTTTCCTTCTCCGGTGGCGGGAACTCATGCCCGCACTCTGGGCACGTCGCATACGCCGCATGAATCACAGCCTGACACTGCGGGCACTCCTTTGCGGGCGCTTCACCACCCCCGGATGCGCGGTCCTTGATCTCCAGAGCATCGACCGGGCCATGGCGCAGGATGTTGCCGCCGAAGTCGAGGATCAGGCAGTTCTCCTTCGCCGGATGCAGCCGGAAGCCGCGACCCACCATCTGGTAGTAGAGGCCCGGTGAGTTGGTCGGTCGCAGCATCGCCACGCAGTCGATGTTGGGCGCGTCGAAACCGGTCGTCAGCACGTTGACGTTGACCAGGTATTTCAGTTCACCCGCTTTGAACCGCTCCAGCGTCGCCGCCCGGTCGAACGGTAGCGTGTCACCGCACACGAACCCGCATTCATATCCGCGTTCACCCAGCACTCGCTGCACATGCAGCGCATGCTGTACGCCCGATGCGAAGATGAGCACCGAGTGACGGTCCTGCGTGTGCTCGACGATCTCGCGGCAGGCAGACTGGACCACCATGTCGTCATCCATCAACGCTTCGACTTCGCCCGCGATGAACTCGCCGCCGCGAATGTGCAGCGCCGACGTGTCCACCTTGCGCCGGCCCGCCTTGGTCTTCAGCGGGCACAGATACCCCTGCACGATAAGCTCGCGCACGCCGACTTCGTAGCAGACGTGGTTGAGCAGGTGGTCCGGCGCGCAGATGGTTCCCGTCGTCATGCGGTACGGCGTGGCGGTGAGACCGATCAGGCGGATGTTGGGATTCACCACCCGGGCGTCTGCAAGGAAGGTCCGGTACATGCCTTCGCCATCAGGCGGGAGCATGTGGGCCTCGTCGATCAGGATCAGGTCGAACCGGTCAAGCTCCGCCGCACGGCGATAGACGCTCTGAATCCCGGCGACGATGATCGAATGCTCGGTGTCCCGGCTGCGCAGGCCAGCGGAGTAGACGCCGATCTGATTCCACAGGTCCGGTGCCATCGCGTGCAGCTTGTCAACGGCCTGCTCGAGCAGCTCCTTCACATGCGCCAGGATCAGCACGCGGCCGTCCCATTGCGTAACCGCGTCGCGGCAGATCGATGCCATCACCGGTGTCTTACCACCCGCCGTCGGGATCACTACGCAGGGGTTGTCATCGCGCGTGCGCAGATGCTCGTACACGGCGGCGACGGCCTCGGATTGATAGGGTCGAAGCTCCATGCTTGCATCAGTTCCCGCAGTAACCCAGACATTCCGCCCGAAAGCCGAACGTCATCTGTCCCTTGTCCTCATCCGTCCGCAGGTCCACGTCTTCCAACGGCACGCAGTCGCGGTGCAGGAACACTTCGCCGTCCATCCCGTCGGCGTGGCGAATGGCCCGATCGATCTCGACCGCGTCCACCCATTGCATGGGGTTGGCCTTGATCCGCCGCCACTCGTCGTCGGTGTGGTACGGACAGCCGATACATGCCGAACGTGGCACTTTGCGGTTCGGATAGTGCTTAAGGAGCCAGTCTTGGCACATCAGTCGGGTAAAGGGCCGATCGAGCATGTCGAACGGCAGTCCGACCAGCGAGTAGACATTGCGTTTCCAATGGTCTCGGCTGATCCGGACGCGCCGCATCTCATCACTGCTGATGCCAAACCACTGATCCACCGCGTCCACCGGCGCTCGCTTGCCGGGCTTTAGGCCCAGCAATTCGCGTCGGATAAACCGCTCGATAGGCACGATCTTGTATTCCCTCGTGCATTGCCGGCGGATCATGCCTTGCGAACCGTCGGGGTTCCGGACGAACAGCGGCAGACTCGCGTATCGCTGGCCTTCTTCGGAACTGCCGCGCACAAACCCCTCGAGTGTGTGCTGTCGCAGATCACCGTTGGTCACGCGGTGAACGGGAATGCCGGCCTTCGCCGCTTCATCCGTCAGCCAGTCCAGGTGGTCGTAGACTTCGGTCGGTTCCCACTGCGTGTCGGCGAACACGGCAGCATCGAGCTTGGGCAGCACGCCACGACACGACATCAGCAGCACGGTGGTCGACTGGACGCCGGCACCGAGCGATAGCACCTTCAGTCGATCGGTCATGCCGCCACCTCGCAGTCGCGTTGGTCCGACACACGGCGTCGTCGCTTTGCCCGGCCAATCGGCTGGATCGGAGGCACGTAACCGGGAGTGGTTCGCGGGCCGGCCTGTCGAGGTACCGGCGGCAGATCCGATGGTGGCCGTGGGGGCACGTCCTCTTCCCAGGGCTCGAGATGCGAATCCAGACATTCCGCACAGAGCGGTGTCCGAGCGTCCCGGCACGGCATGAACGCATCGCGACCGCAGCCCAAGCACACCTTGGTCGTGTAGCCCCTCACTGATGCACCCCCAGATGCTTGCCCGCGACGATCTCCGTGCCGTCGGGGAGAATGCAGCGGTCATCCATGATGGGAATCGTGTAGAGCGTGTCACTGCGCCGGCCGAGGTAGCCGAGGATGAACGCATTCACCCACTCCACGGGGCGTCCGGTGCCGTAGAGTGGGATCGGTTTGCACAGACAACCGGCGCTTCGGGCCTGGATCACGCTTCCGGTGGCGGGGGACCAGATGTTCTGAATGATGCTTGTGTCGGCTCGGTGCGTGTGGCCGTGGATGATGCTCTTGCCCTGGCTGATCTGCAGGTGGTTCTTCGTCGCGTGCCGGGCATACGACCAACCATGCACGGCGACGATCCTGGAGTTGATTGCATAGTGCGGGTAACGGGCCGTGGCCGAGCCGTACGGCACGTAGGTGAACTTCCTTCGATCGCGCGACAGTTGCAGGCGCGGGGCCAGCATCGAGTACGCACCGCGCCCCTCGCTCGTCAGCGCCGCCCAGCGGTCGAGCCGGTACTCATGGTTGCCTTCGACCATGACCAACCGGCCACTGGCCGCTTGTACCCGGTCCAGCAACGCGTTGGCCGTGGCTAGGTCGTCCTGGTAGTTCGTCTCAGGTACGCCGTGCGTCGGCGGGTGCGATGAGAACTGCCCACAGTCGAGTAGGTCGCCGAGGCACACCGCCAGGTCCGGCTTGATGTGTTCGATCGCGCGGCAGACCACTTCGACCGCACGTGGGTTGTGGTGCGGGATGTGAGCGTCGCCGAAGGCGATCATCACACGGGATTTGCGGGAACGTCGTGCCACCACTTACTCCTCCCCGGCAATCATGGCCGCCGTCCGGGCATAGCCGGCGATGTCGACCAGGTTGTCACGCTTGTGCCGATGGGCCTGCCGCGCCAGCTTCACGGCGATCATGCACAGCGGCACGTCCATCGCCTCGATCTGCTCACCTTCACGCAGCTTCTCCGCCAGCACGCCGTTCCACATCTGCGCCGTGCGACCGAAATCCTCCCGAGGGTGGCCGTAGTCGGCGTTGCGCTGGCCGCTGGTCAGTTCCGCCGCTTCTTCGAGAACAGGAACAGTCGGTGGTGATTCGACCAGGCGCAGCTCGTGCAGATGAACTGTTGGCGCTGGTGCATCCGCCAACGGCTGAAAGGTCGCCACGTCGATGATCGGCATGCCCAGTTCGCGGCCGAGCAGGTACTCGAGCTTCGCGCCCCGCGAATCCGCCCACCCGGGCAGCATCGCCATGGCGTCGCACTGCAGAAGCAGCGCCACGTCCGCACGCAAGTAACTGCCCCGTGGCAGATCCGTGCGCCCGCCGAAGTTGTCCGCTGGGTTGACCACCTCCCAGCCCGCCTGCTGCAGTCGCTCGGCGGCAGCGCGGAACGCCGGGAAGTTGTGGTCGGGCAGGCCCGTCATCGGCCCGGCCAGGTAGATGCGTTGAGGTTGACTCATGATCAGTTGTTCTCCGGATTGATCGCGGCACCGCACAGTGGACATCGCCTCAGCGGCAGTTCGTCCAGTTGGACTTCGATGTGGCCGGGCTTGCCGCTGGCCCGTCGGCGGGTGAACAGCAGGTCGATCTGGCTGTCGTCGAGATAGACCTCGGCGTGCTCGAGCGCGTCGAGCACGGGCTTCTGGATGTTGTCCAGGTCGCGACGGCGTCGGTCTGGTGGAAACGCATCCATGCACAACGCGATGCGTCCGCCCGACGGTGGTTTGCGCGGGCCATTGCCACTCCGCTGGGCCGACGTAGCAAGGAGATCGCAGACATCGTCGCGGAACCTGCGACCCTCCCGGCTGATCACCGTCCGGCCCCGGTAGTGACGCCAGTAGTGATTCACCGAAGGCGGGTAAGGCAGAGACAGAATCATTCGTCCTCCCTCACGTGCTGAACCGCCGCCAGTTCCGCCATCTCCCGCGTTCGATACAACCTGATCTGCCCGACATCGCGGGTCCATTCGTCGCGGCAACTGCGGAACATGGCCATGAGGGGATCGAACACAGCCCAGCCGGTGACGGTCTGCCCGTATTCGGCCCCCTTCATGGTGATTTGGATCACGTCTTCAGCGGGACCATCCACGGTCCCGTCACCCATGAATCTCTCGAGGTTTTCATCCACGTCGCGCCTCCTCATCGCTTCCAGGGCGGCGTGGTGCTCGCGGCCGGGGCCTGCTGCGGCTGTCCAGCCACGACGGCTTTCGACTCATAGCCCTTGACCTCGTTGGCCAGGTCGCCGGTGTCCTGGCGCTTCTTGCACTTGACGGTGATCAGGATCGGGATGTTGTGCAGTTCGACCGAGTCACGCGGTTGCATCACGCCGGTGGCGCGGCAGATGGCCGAAAGGTTGCCCCGGGCGATCTTCACTGTCGTCGCATTCGTGTGGTTGATACACAGCCGGTCCCACACCTTCCGCCCGCGGAACTCACCGTCCACCACCTCGAAGGTCAGTTCGAGGTAGCTGCCGTCGCCGTTCTTCGTCTGCTTCATCTCCGAGGCCGTGATCGCCGCGATGTACTTGCCCGCCGGCAGCGGGTCGAAGGCGGCGTTGGGTTCCACTTCATGCGCATTGAATCCATTCAGATTTGCCATGGGTCAGGACTCCTTCGTGGTTGCGGGTTGGGTGGTGGGATCGCTGGGGTGGTGCTTGTTCGGCTCGGCGTCGGCGATTTCGCTCGTGGCGCTGGTCAGTGCCTGCATCAGCGCCGGCCATTCGAGAGGCAGTTCCGCGGGCAGGTCGTAGCGGTTCTTCGCCACGCAGGCCGGGCTGCCGACGGTACGGAGCACGCGCTCACCGCCGTCCTTGCCCAGACCCGCCGCGATGGTGCGCTCGCGCCCGAACCCGCCTTCCTCGGTCTTCGTGATGATCTTGCGGGTGGCGAACAGCACGGCGTCCGCCCACTCGGTGATCAGCGCCGTGGCGTGCTTGTGCAGGCGCGGCGAATAGCGGTCGTAGGCCGCATGCTCGGGATCGGCGAAGGTTTCGACCTTGGCGTGGGCCAGCAGGATCACGCACATGCCGCGCCGGCTACGCAGCGTGTTGAGGTCGTGCAGCACCGAGCGCCACTGGGTCAGGGCATGGGTGTACCCGCGTGCGTAACCGCCATCGACCTTCTCGATGCTGGTGACGCCGTACTGTCGGCACAGGTCATCCCAGATCAGCCGCTCGAGCCAGTCGACGCTGTCGATGACGACCGACTCGAAGTCGTGCTCGTCGTTGATCAGCGCCACCAGCGACTCCTTCACCTCCGCGAACGTGGTCGCGAGGGGAAAGCTGGCGCAGTCGATCTGGTCGAGACCGTCTTCGGTCTGGATGAAGATTGGGTTGGGTGCCTGGGCGGCGGTGGTCGACTTACCGATGCCCTCGGTGCCGTAGATCAGCAGGCGCGGTGGCGAGTGGCGTCGGCCGGTGTGGATGCGTTCCATCAGTGTCATGGGCATGCTCCGGTGTGGTGGTTGGCGTTCATCGTTTGTGTCCTGATTCGCTGGCGGCGGAAGTCATCGAAAACGCCCGGGCGGTTGCCGTGGAATCCGGAGCCGAATGCCGCCTCCATTCCGTGGGTGGGAACTGGTCGAGGCGTCCGTGCCTTTGTGGCACTCGGCTTCCGGGGCAAGCCGCCCGGGCGCGAAGAGGGGCTATGTGACTTCCATCACCCGAATGTCTTCGTAACCCGTCGGAAAGGCATCGATCTCCCAGGCCCGACGCAGGCGAGCAATCGCCGCCTCGTTCTCCTGTCGCGCGATCGCCAGCGTGTTGTCACTGATCTGCCACACGCCGCAGCGGAATGGCTCGACCTTCTCGATACCGATCAGGTAGACAGGCACCAGTTGATCGATCACCTGGGCGAATACGGCCTGGTAGAAGGCGAGTTGGTTGTGGTAGCGCCGGCGCTTGGTCTCGTTCTCGAACCACGTGAGATCGGCCGTCGTCTTCAAGTCCACGATGCCGCGGTGCGGATGAACCCAGTCGATTCGGATTTGGCACGGCGTTTCGCAGTAGGTGGTGCGAACGACACCCTCAGACCGGCCGTAGAGCAGCAGGTCCACGGCCTCGTCGTTCATCGCCACGCCGGAGGCCATCTGCTCGATGAGGTCGACGTTGTCGTGCGACAGCACCGGCTTGCCCTGCACCTCAGCCCACTCGGCAAAGGCCTTGGTGTTCGAGCCGAACGGCTTGTTGGTCTTGGGGTTGATCGGGCCGCCGAAGGCGAACTGCGTTGCGTATTCGTCAGGGCCTTCAAGGATGCGGACATGCGTCGCTCGGCCGACCAGCAGGGCCGGCGTGTCACTGTCTGGGATGAGCCCGAGTTGCTTCTTGCGATACAGCCACGGGCACGACATGAAATCGAGCAGCTGGTGGCTCGATAGGTACTCACCGGCCTTCGCGTGGTATTCGTCCGCCGGCTCGGCGGCGAGGACCCCCAAATCAATGATCAAATCATCCGTGACGGTCATGGTGAACCTTTCTGCGTGCGGCAAAGGACATCCGTTCGCGCCAGGGCGTCGAGGGTGCGGTGGGGCCCTCGACGCCCTGGAATCTCGGGCCGCATCGCGTCGCCGCGAATGCAGTCCCGTCTCCTTCACTACCTACCGCTGCGAACTTCAAACTGTCCGTTCCGCCTGGTGTGGCAGCCGATTCATCACGCCAGCGATGCGTCGAGGCCCGCTTCGGTGAATCGCTCACGGAGTTTCTTGATGCGCCGATAGATTGCCGCGCACGACACACCGGTCTCTCGCGAGATCTCCAGGACCGTCTGCGACTTGAGGCGTTCGCACAGGTCGCGCAAGTCCTCCGGCAGCGATGCGACGATACTGTCGATATCCATGGCCAGATCGGCCTGCTTCTGTTCGTTGCGGGGGAACACGCCACGATGCGCATGGACGCGCTGATCGTCGGTGACCGAGTCGCGGCGCACCCATGCACCGTCTTCATCACGAACCCAGTCGTCCATCGAGCATTCCTCGCGCTCGGGATTGCGGCATCCAGCCGTGCGGTGCTCGATCAGGTTGGCGATGCGGTTGTTGATCAGGCGAGAGACAAACGTCTTGGCCCCGGCCAGGTCGCCGTTGAACTTCGGCAACCGCTCAATCACGTCGGTGATTAGGTCTTGCCGGATGTCGTGGAAATCTGACGAGGTGAATCCGTGACGACCGATGAGTTGCTTGGCCTTGTAGTGGGCACGGGCAATGGCGTATTGAATGATTTGGTCATGAGACATTGGGAGGGCTCCTCGGGGCCGAGGAGGCCGTGCGGGCGTCGACGGAGTTCGCGCAAACAACAAGGCGTTGCGAGTTCGCGGAGTTCCGCGACACCCGCAACGCCTCGGCTCAGCCGCTGGTTGGTTGCGCTGTGTGCTTGGTTGGTTTTGCCGGGTGGCCCTACGCCGCCTGGCTGTTCTGTTCGATCTCGATGAGGAACGGCAGGCCGTGCTTGACCTCCACGGTCACGCGAGCGCCGTCCGACAACTGGGAAATGTGCGTGAGCAGCGCCACCTGCTCCTTGCGGAGTTCAAAGTCGGCGCTACTCGACTCGGGCCGGGGGCCGTTCTGCCCGCCGGCCAACTTGACCGTCTGCCGGGTGGACCACGGATGGTCGAGGTCGGGCTGGCCGTGCTTGATCCGAAAGGTAATCCACCCGAAGTTGATGGCCTGGCACTGCTCGATGATCCGTCGCTGCGGCACTGACAATCGCTTCTTGTTCATGACAGAAGCTCCTATGAAAGAGGCTGTTGCGACCGTTTCGACGGCCGCGTTTCATAGGAGTGATTGGAACACCGTCAGCGCGCACCTTGGAGGACAGGTCGTCCTGCGACCAGACAGGTTGAAAGGCATACCCCGTGTTTTCAGCAGGTCAGTGGGAGCCGACAAGACAGGTCGAAGATTCTCAAGACAGGTACGAGGCTATCGCGCCTGCGGCGCGCGAACTGTCACCGAGACGGGGTTCAGGCGATAGCCACCGGACGAGTCCGATTGGCTGGTCATGCGGCATGTCTGGACCACATCTTCGCGACCGATGGGCTTGCCGAGTTTCCGCTTCACGGCCGTCTCGATGTCGGTCTGGAGGTTGTTGATCACCTTGCGCAGTGATGTCTCATCCGCGTAGCGACGGCCTTCATCCTCCATCAGTTTGAGCAGCCGTCGCATGTTCAGCGAGGTGAAAGATTCCGCTGCCGCCCCCGTCGACAAGTCATCGAGATGCTGCTTCCACAGAATGCGAAACAGCTTTAGTCGTGGACCGGCTTGGGGGTTGATGACGATCTCGCCGTCAATGAGGACTGAGTTGCCATGCACCTCGACGCAGAAGAGGCGGCCGGGATTGGGCTTCTCCTCCGGCTGGATCAACACATGCCCCTTCGCATAGACGGGGAAGTCGACCTTGCTCATCGCACCTGGTGGCGCGGCATCTGCGAGGTCGGACAGCAGCTTCTGCAAGTCGACCGTGCCTGACACAAGATCAACCAGTGATGCGCGGCAGAGCCATTCATCCTTCGACAACCGTGCTTCGGCCGCCCGACGGTTGAGGACGATGTAGCCGATCGGATTGGTCGCGGCATAATCACGCACGTTGAAGCGGCTGTCCGCTCGGCCATCGGCGTCAACCACGCAGACGATCACGCCGAGGTCGCCGAACCCGCTGACATGGAAGGTGCTGTCACCGAGGTCGCGAACTGATGACGATAGCCCCTCCAGGCCGGCGCGAATCCAGGTGATCGCGCCGCTTTGAGATACGGCGGTTTGCAGGCAACGGTGACGCAGCTTGTTCAACGCATACGGGCGAACGGCTCGCTGGCATTTCGGGCAACAGATCTCGTCTGCGCCCTCGTCCTGCCCGTCTTCGAGATAGATGTGGCCCTGGCAATGCCGGTTGCGCGGCGGAAAGTCGCGGTCGCGTGGTTCGGCGCATCTCACATACTCGCGAATCCGAAAGCTGAGCAGCCCCATCGCCTGCAGCGACTCCGCAGCCGCGACCAACGCATCAGCGGGATTCTCGAGGCGAGTCCCATCCTCCAGCAACACCGCCGCGTGTTCACGCTTGATGCGCGAAGCGTTTTTCTGTCGAGAGGATCGGGATGCCATGCGTGTCCCTCATGAAGTCCTCGAATTGCTTTCGCAAGGTCGCGTTCTTGATCTGATGGTCCATGTACCGGACGATGTATTCCTCATCGCCGCCGTCGATCTGTTCAAACTTCACATCAACACGCTTTCCCCGGTAGCCGACCTTGATCTTGACGATGCGGCTGATGTGGGTCGTGATGCTGCCGTTGTCGCGCTCCAGCGAGGCCAGCGCACGCTGAACGATGTCAGGGTCATCGTGGCAAAGACGCAGGTCCACGCCGTGCAGCGGCGAACTGCTCACCTCGATGTTCAGGAGCTTGAGCCCCTCACATGTACCCGCTTTTAGCGCATCGAGCAGGTTGTGAATCTGCTTCTCGTAGGTGATCTGGCACTCGTTGTCGTACTCGACTTCTTTCCCGAAGTACGCCGACGCGATCGCGTTGGCGATCTGTAGCGGCACCTCGTTGCTGTCGGACGAGATGTTGACCCGCTTGGCGTTGTCGGCGAAGTCCAGGATGATCCACTCGACGCGATGACCATGCTGGATTCGACCGTCGCGGAGGATGTATTGGTTCCGCTCAGGCCGGCGGATGAAGACGAGGTGGTGATGATGGTGCTGGATGACGTTCTTCAGCTGGCTCTGGCGCTGGTCCCGTTTCTGGCGATCGAATGCCTCCAGAACTTGTTGGACCTTCTTACGTTGGAGGAAATGCTCGAACGAGGTGTCTGGCTGCCGCAACTTCTGCTTGAGCGCCATGCGCGCGAATCCGGACTTGTGAATCTTGTCGAGGTGGAAGAGCCGCTTTAGGTTCTCCGGATCGGCGTGCTGCATCGCATAGAGCAGCGCCTTGGTGTCGAACGTTTCGTCGTCCTTGCTCCGGCATAGATCGATCATGTCTTCGGGCAGGACGGTTGCCGCGAGGTCAGTGATCGCGAAGCTGCCCTTGCGACGTGAGAATTGGTCCGTCAGGTAGAACGGGATGAGCTGGCCGTTGCAGCGGGCCAGGGATTCACGCTTGTCCTTGATACGAGTGGCGCTGGTGAAATGGAGAGCCCGGCAAAGCACCTCCAACTGGCGACCGGTGAGTTTTGCGATCCACGCCTTCACTGCGCCGGGTTCTTCAATCCGCCGCAATGCCTCATCGACGCTGAGTTCCAGCTCGTTCTCCCAGAGATCACGAACATTGGTTTCGACGCCGTTCGATGGTAAAGGGCGCTCTGTGGACGCTGCGCTGATAGTTGGATTACTGGCCATTCGGGCCTCCGTGCGCCGGCCCCGGGGGGCCGAAAACAGAACATGAAATTCTCCCGGGCCGTTCCTTGGCCCACTTACCGTCGGAACTGCAAGTGGCGCGCCAGAATATCCTTAGATGTTAAAGGATGATGTGGTCTTGATTTACGTCAAGTTAGCGACGATCGGTTTGGCTGCCCGAACATGCGCCGAACAGACCCGCCGCTGTCAGGATGGCAGGGGCACGTGTGAAAACAAAGTTCACAGACCTATTGACAGCGATGTTGCACCCCGATAGTATCTGTGAAGTTCATTCACAGTGTTAGCGGCGTACACGGAGCATGCGATGAAGAGCGAAGACCTCGTCGGCATCTACGAAATTGCCAAGTGGGCAGGGGTTACCCCCGCAGCGGTCGCAAACTGGCGGTCCAGACACCCGGATTTCCCTTCCCCGATTTCGGTGTTGAAGTCGGGACCAGTGTTCAACGCGAGCCAGATACGGAAATGGCTCAAAAGCAGGAGAACCAAAATGACAACCATCGTCTCAACCATCAACCTCAAGGGCGGCGTCGGCAAGACGACGACAACCGTGGCCATCGGCGAGATTTTGTGCGAGGCCTTCAGAAAGCACGTGCTGATCGTCGACCTCGACCCGCAAACAAACGCCACCACGATGCTGATAGGGGAAGACCGATGGAAGGAATTGAACGAGCAGGGCCACACACTTGCCCGCTTGTTCCAGGACGCTTTGTGCGAAGACGCATCCGACCGCAAGTTCGATCTTGAGCAAACCCGGCAGAAGAACGTGTCCAACGTTCGCGATGTTCGGAACCTCGATCTTCTGCCGTCCAGCCTGGACCTTATCGACGTGCAGGATCGCCTGGCATCGATGCCAAGTGGACGGTTCTACGCCAACAACCCGACCGAAGTGCTGAAGCGAGCCATTAGCCCGATCATCGAAGAGTACGACTACGTCCTCATCGACTGTCCCCCGAACTTGGGGTTGATCACGCTGAACGGCCTGCGGATTTCTGACGGCTACATCATCCCCACCATTCCTGATGTTCTGTCCACCTACGGTATCCCCCAGATCGTGACTCGGATTAATGAGTTTGCCGACAGCATTGCTGAGACCATTGAACCGTTCGGTATCGTGGTCTCCAAGTATCAGAGCAACTCGTCGCTCCACAACCGCACCTTGCGGCAGATTCGGGACGACGGCAAATACCCGCATGTGTTCGATACCGTCATCCCCCAAGCGAACGCCATTGCCGAGTCCGCTGAGTTCTCGCCGATCAACACGTTGCGGCAGAAGTATCAGTACGGCGACCGGTACGACCTGATCCAGTCGTTGGCCAAAGAGTTCATCGAAGCGACGGAGTGAATGCAATGGATATGGACAAGCTCATAGAAGAACTGCTGGACGAACTGGGCGATGTGGTAAAGCAGAACGCCACCGTACGGAAGAGGTTGGCGCGTATCATCAAGAAGCATCTCGCGGATGACACCGACACGCCCAGGAAATCACAACGACGGAAGCCCGGCCCGTTCGACCCCATGGCGGTGCATCGAGACTCGCCGGAACAGCTTCAGACTAGGCTTCAGGCCCTTGATCTTGAGCAGTTGAAGGACATAGTTGCAGAGCACGGCATGGACCGCTCGAAGCTGGCCATGAAGTGGAAGACGAAGGACAGATTGGTTGAGCTGATCGTATCGACCGTGATCAGTCGGTCGCAAAAGGGTGATGCGTTTCGAGCACAGGAATGATGGCGAGGTTCACATCTCATTCCGGCGATAACGCAGTCCACTGGCGGCGCTGCTTGCGCCAGTCGGGAACGGCGGCGATTGAGCGCAACTGCGGCTCCGAGATCGGGTCGCGGCCTTTAACGGTGCGGGGTAGGTTCAAGACCTGTTCCTGGATGTCCGGGGCCAGCAGCGTGAGATTCATGATCTGCGTCAGCCGGGCGCGGGTCACGCCGCCCATGCGGGCGAGTTCCGCGTAGTCGCGGGCCACACCCTCGCGCACCAAACGTTCCATGTGGATGGCCAG
>JANQFT010000146.1 GCA_028277685.1 Phycisphaeraceae bacterium | reverse complement strand
CTTGCCGCTACTTGCTGGAAGGCTTCGATCATGCCCCACACCGTACCGAGCAACCCCAGCATGGGCGCGACCGCAGACACGCCGTACAGCATACGCAGGTTGCGGCGCAGTTTGCCCACTTCATTCGCCCCCGCATCTTCGATGGCCTGCTCAACCGATTCCTCATCACGATGGATCTTGCGCAGGCCTGCCGCCGCCACCCGGGCGATGGGGCTGCCGTCGTTGTGGCAGTAGTCAAGGCCGGCGTCACGATCGACGGCCCCGTGCCGCAACACCTGCTTCAGGCCGTCAAGGAAGCCGCGCGGGATGATCTGACTGCGACGCAGCGCGAGCAGACGTTCAATGATGATGGCCACCCCGATCAGGCTGCACGCACCGATGGGCACCATGAACCAGCGGCCCATCATCAGCAGTTCCAGCAACGACATCTTCGCCGGCTTGGGGGCAGCCGCTTCGGGGGAGGGTGTCGGAGCCTCGGTGGCCACGGGTTGGGTCGGGGGCGGCTCGGCCACGGGCGGAGCCTGGGCCAACGCGATGGCCGTGAGGGCCAGCGCCGCGATCAATACCCACACGCGATTGGGAACTGGACTCACGGGCGAGAATCTCCTTGGCGGTTACGGCGTCCGGGTGAGGGCGGCCAATGCCTTCTGGGCCAACTTGGCGACCGGTTCATCCTTGAACTTACTGATGCACTGTTGATATTGACGCTTCGCCTGCTGGGTTTCGCCCACTTGTTCAAAAGATCGTCCCGCTTCGTACAACGCACGGGCCGACCACTGGGGATAGCCATAGACGATATCCACCTTCAGCAGTTCCCGGGCGGCACGGTGATATTGCTTCTCGGTGAAGTAGGTTTCGCCGATCTGGAATTGGGCCCGGGCGGCGGTGGGACCGTTGTGGCCTTCGACGACTTTGGCGTACCACTTGCGGGCTTCGCCGGGCTTCTTGCGGCTTTCCAGCGACCAGCCGATGCCAAACTGGGCGAGGTATCGATATTTGCCCTTGGGGTTCTGATCGAGGTAGGCCTTGTACGCGGCGTAGCTGTTTTCGTAGTCACCCGCGGCGGCGAGCACTTCGCCCTGCTTCAACTGCGCGACCGGGGCGAGTTGATGCTTGGGATACTTCTCGAGCAGTTGCTGATAATACTTTTTAGCCTCGGCATGCTTGTCGAGGCGGGCGAACGCTTCACCAGCCTGGTAGAGCGCCGAGGGAATAAGCTTGTCGTCCTTCTTGGTGGCCGCGAAGTCAGCAAATGCTTTGGCGGCCTTGTCGTGTTGTTCCAGCTTCAGATGCGACCATGCCAGGCGATAGGCGGCCACGGTGCGGACACGCGCGCCCGTGCCCTTGCCGGTAACGACCTGCTCAAGCAGTTTCACCGCATCGGCGAATTTGCCGTCGAGGTAGAGCAGTTCGGCCAGTTCGTTGCGTGCCGCCGGGGCAAGGCGGTTGTTGCCGAACTTGGCTAACAGTTGGCGATAGCTCTTCATCGCATCGGCATTCTTCTTGGCCCCGCGCTGGGCCCACGCCAATTCGTACAGCAGGGTCGGATTGACTTGCTTGGCGTCCTTCGCGATCAACTGCAGCGCTTTGATGGCCGGTTCGTACATCTTGCGGCGGGACAGGCAGACTGCCATGCGATAGCGCGCCGCATCAGCGTGCTTGCCCTTCTTGTGTGCCTGCAGGTATTGATTGAGCTGGTTCGATGCCTGCTCATACTTGCCCGCATCCTGAAGGCAGGCCCCGCGTTGGAACATGGCGTCGGCCGCCAGGGCATGCTTGGGGAACTGCTTGATGACTTTGTCGAAGTGAGCGGCGGCGGCCTCGAACTTGCGCTGCCGCCAGGTGCTCCAGCCAAGCAGGTACTGCGCAGGGGCACGGAGGGTTTCGGGTGCTTTGGCGTTGGCGAGTTTGGCGAGGTAGTCGGAGGCTTTCTTGTGGTCGCCCCGTTTGTGCAGGAGTTGGCCGTATTCCAGCAGAGCGCGTTGCACCCAGGTGTTCTCGGCTGGGCCACCAGCCAAAGCGGCCAGCGCCTTTTCCGCATTCGCCTGATCGCCGCTGCGCAAGCGAGCGACAGCGAGCTTCAGCTTGGCCTCATCCTGGTTTCCCTTAGCCAGCGACAAGTAATGTTCGAGCGCGACAACGGCTTCATCGTGGTTCCCGAGTTGCAGGTTGGCATCGCCCACCAGGAACACCGCCACGCGCGTGGGTTCGCTATCGGGCTTGCCTTTGGTGGCCAGGTCGGTCAACCGTTCAACCGTTTGCTGGTAGTTGCCCTGGAAGTAAGCGGATTGGCCGTAACGCAACACGTGCGACGGCGTGCCGCGTTTGGCGAGTTCGGCAAAAGCCTTTTCCGCCTCGGCGTAGTTCTTCAACAGGAAGAGATTTTCCGCACTGAGTTCGGTGATCTGCCGGGCGAATTGGCCGGGGTCGCCGATGGTGCGGCAGGCTTCGAGCGACTCCGCATGCTTCCCATCGCGATGCAGGGAGAAGGCATGGCGATAATTGGCCTCGGGCGTGCGCCGGTCCTTGGGGTAGGTCTTGGTGAACTGTTTGAACTGCGTAGCAGCGGTGGCGAACTCGTTGAGCGCCTGGCTGCACAGGGCCTGGGAAAACTTGATATCCGCCATGTTCGATGCTTTGGGGGCTTCTTTGGCCAGCACATCGAGTTGCTTACGTGCTTCGGCGAATTTGTTCTGCACCAGATCGCACTGCGCCAACCAGTAACGCGCCAAGCGGTTTCGTTGTTTGTCAGACTTGGCAATCTGCTGGAAAACACCGCGCGCAGTATCCACCTTGTTTGCGGCCAGCAGGGTCAGGCCCTTCTGCATCAGCGCTGCACCGGCGTAGCGACTCTTACTGAACCGCTTGAGAACCGTATCGAGTTCCTTCAGCGCAGCATCGTGCTTGCCCATGCGATACAACACAACACCCAGGCTGTAATGCCCATCGCCCTTGTTCTCCGGGGCAGCAGCTTTCAGGAATGCGCGGTATTGAGCAGCCGCCTCATCCAGCCTGCCTTGCGATTCATACACCTGCCCCAGCAACAGCGATGCTTCGACGCGCTGCGGTGCACTCGGATGCTTTGCGAGCAAGTCTTTTGCCGTTTTGATCGCATCGTCCGCTTTGCCGGAGGCCTTCTGTGCCAACGCTTTCAGGTATTTTGCCACCGCAGCCTGATCGCTCTTGGGATATTTGCCGAGGAACTGCTGCGTGGTTTTGATCGACTCAGCATGATTACCCTTGAGGTAAAGAACCTGGGCACGATTCAGCAGACTGGCTTCGGCGTGGGCGCTGTCGCCGTGTTTGGCCAGCACTTCATCCATGGCCTTCAGCGCCTGCGGCAACTTGCCCTGTGCCATGTACGCATGACCCACCACGGCCAGGGCTTCGTCGCGCTTATCGAATGCTTTGTCCTTGAGAACCGCCTCAATCAACGGTGTGGTCTTCGCATGATCGCCCTGACGGTAGTGACAAATCGCCAGAGCATAACGCGCATCGGTGATCAACTGATGCTTGGGATACTGCTTGATGAAGTCCGCATATTCCTGCACGGCCAGGTCGTACAAACCGCGTTGGAACAGGCCGTTGGCCGCCATGAGCTGCTTGGTGGCCGCATCGACTTTCGGCTTATCCTGCGCACCAACGGGGGCAGATAACACCATCGTGGCCAAGACCATCAACCCAAGCGTGAGACGATACCCTCTGATCTGCTGATTCATGATCGTTTCGATCCCTCTTAGTGAGTACCCCGAATGATCCATGGACGCACAAAATCGCGCACCGCGATTATCGCAGCATCCGGTGAAAGCGCATGATAGTCAACACCATCGTGATGATGGGCGCTGCAGACAAGAAACTTGACCAGATGATCAGCCTGCCGCAATGGCGACAGCCGCGCGGGTCAGTTCGGTAATCTGATCGAAATCGCCACTGTCAATCAGTTTGCCGGAGACCATCCAACTGCCGCCGCAGGCGACGACGTTGGGCAAATCGAGATAGCTGCGCAGGTTGTCAGCGTTGATGCCACCGGTGGGCAGAAACTTCGCTTTGCCGTAGGGGGCGCTGATGGCTTTGAGCGTTTTAAGCCCGCCCATCGCTTCAGCGGGGAAGAATTTGACAACCTCCACGCCCAGGCCCATCGCCAGTTCAATGTCCGTCGGCGTGGCCACACCCGGGGTGATCGGCACGCCCTTTGTCAGGCAGAATTCGACGACTTTCGGATTGGTTCCGGGGGCAACGATGTACGTCGCGCCGGCATCGATGGCACGCTGCGCCTGCTCGGTGGTCAACACCGTACCTGCGCCCACCAGCGTATCACCGCGCGAAGCGATCGCTTGAATGGCATCTTCCGCGGCATCGGTTCGAAAAGTGATCTCTGCACAGGGCAAGCCACCAGCAACCAGGGCATCAGCCAGGGGTGATGCGTTGGCAGCATCTTTGATCGCGACGACAGGAACAAGTTTCAATTCACCGATTTGCTGGAGTACTTCATGCATTTTTATTCACCACTGAGGGCCACAGAGGACCACTGAGGTTTCATAGGGCGTAACGGTTAATACCGTCTCGGATTCGCAGAGTATTGAAGTTCATCAGCAAGCCAACACGCAGGCCGCTGAGTCGTAAGTATGTCAGAATTTGGGCCTCATGAATAGGCTCAAGACTCTTCACGGCTTTCAGTTCAACAATCACCTTGTTTTCCACCAGGAGATCAATTCGGTAACCAGCTTCAACAACAACCCCCTCAAACTCCAAAGGTAATGCCACCTGACGATTCACAACAAGACCATCACCGACCAACGCATGATGTAAGCAAGCCTCGTAGGCTGATTCAAGAAGCCCCGGACCAAGCGCCTTGTGAACACGAATCGCCCCACCGATGATGATCTTCGTCAACTCGCTATGTATATACCCAGCCAACACTCACCCCGCTCTCAGTGATCCTCGGTGGTTCTCAGTGGTAGATCATTCATAACTGCTGGACGGTCAAACCGCCATCAACCATGAAGACATCCCCCGTACTGTACGCGAAATCACCTCGGGCGAGGGAGGCGCAGGCTTTGCCGATGTCAGCCGGCACGCCCCAACGGCGCTGCAAGGTGAGTCCTTCGCCGATGAGTTTGTCGTACTTCTCGGTCACGCCGGCGGTCATGTC
>JANQFT010000132.1 GCA_028277685.1 Phycisphaeraceae bacterium | reverse complement strand
GTCGATTTCCGGTGCGACAAGTTCCGCGATGAATTGTTCATCCTGGGTTGGCAAACAGATGCCCCTTCTGATCGAGTTACGCACAAGGTATCCGACGAGGTGTCATGCCGCCATGAAAAGAATAGTGCTGGCGTCGGCGATAGCGCACTGATAAAGTCAGCATCACTGGTCCACCTCTGCATTGGGGTCACAACATGACGTGGATACTCGCCTCGGGTGAGTTGGTATGCGTGGGCCTGTTCGTTTCGGGAATGGCCGTGATTGCAATTCTCGTGGCGATACGCGCGTTCTCTGATCAACACCGCAACAACCTACGGCTGACCGAAATCGAGCGACAGCTTCACATGCTGCAGACTGATCGCCACTCATCTCCTGCGCCGAGCGAGCCAACATCAGTCGAAACCAAACCAGAATCGGAACGCGAGGCAGAAGTCACTGCACAACCGGCAACGCCGCCTCCCCCACCGCCACCTGTTCCGGTAGCGGCACCGGTAGAACAGACCGTCACTTCGCCAACGGCGAAAACGCCCGCCCCACCGGTTGACAATGCGCCGGAATCAGCCTCGACCAAACCACGGGTGAGCATTGAGGAACGCCTGGGCGTTCACGTGGCAGTGGCACTGGGTGCGATCGTACTGGCGATTACCGGTGTGCTTCTGGCGGTGTGGATTTACAGGAACTTTGAAATACCACCAATCGCGCGGGTCAGTGTGGCGAGCATTCTTGGCGTCGTGTTGGTGGGTGGGGGTCACTGGATGCGCGGCCGCAGCGCGTGGGTGGCATCGGGCCTGGTGGCCGCGGGTGTGGCGTGCCTGTATGGCTGTGTGTACTTCGCGGCACAGGTGTATGTCGAACCCAAGCCGTTGATCAGTCTGGAACTGGGGTTCGTGTTGATGGCCACCGTCACCGTGCTGGGCGTGATGATGAGCCTGATGCACGGCAGACTTGTCGCGGTGATCGGTATGCTCGGCGGGTTCGTCAACCCGTATGTGATGAGCACCGGTGAAGCGCGAGCCATCGAGTTGTTCTCCTATCTCCTGCTGCTCCAGATCGGCTTGACCATCGTCGCTCGTCAGCGCGGGTGGTTCATGCTGGCGGTCCTCACGATGGCCGGGGCAATGGGCTGGGTGATGGCGTACATCGCCGGCATCGCGTTTTGGGACATCGCGCCCGAGGACAGTAAGTGGGTCGGCCTGTTCCTGCTGGGTTCGGTCGCTTCAGTGGTGTTCAGCACACAGGGCGAAGCATCCACCGAACGCTGGGGCGGCGTGGGCATCGTGCGCGGTCTGGTTTGGTTCAGCGGCGTGATCGCAGTGCTGCTCATCACCGTACTGACCGGCACCGTGGAATTCACGGCCACACAATGGGCGTTGATGTGGGTGATGTGTGCGGGGTTGATCGCAGTGGGCCGATTCGATGTGGCGTACCACGGCCTGGCATGGCTGGCGCTGGGACTGAACGTTCTGCTCTTGATCGAATCATGGGGGCTTGGCGCCATGACCAAAGGTTGGTCGGGTGACATGCTCATCTTTGCCCAAACGCTGAGCGCGTTTGGTCTGCTCTTCGCACTGGGCGGATATGCGTGCATCCTGAAAAACAAGCAACCCGTGCGCTGGGCGGTTCTTTCGGTGACGGCGGGACTGGTGTATCTGCTGACAGCCTACATACTCGACGTTGATGTCGACCACATGCTCGGCCTGCCGTGGTACGGGGTCACGTTATGCGTGGCGGGGCTGTATCTGCTGATGTGCGCACCGGTCGCGCTGAAGCGACAGGTGATGGCACGCGGGGATCAGACGCTTGGCGTGCTGGCCGTCGGCGTAACGGCGTTTGTGGCGATCGCTCTGCCCATGGCGGTCGATAAGGTCTGGCTGACGATCGCGTGGGCATTGATGGTGCCAGTGTTGATTGGCATCGGACAATGGGCGCGACTGCCGGTGTTACGGAAACTATCATGGGGATTGGTGGCGGTGGTGGCCGTGCGTCTGTTGCTCAACCCTGCCGTGTGGGAATACAAAATCAGCCGCACCATTGTGTTCAATGAATTGTTGCTTTGCTACGGGGTGCCAATGGTGGCCTTTGCTTTGGCCGCGTGGCTGGCCCGTCGTGAGAAAGACAATGCGTATGTGAAAGTGCTGGAAGTCGGCGCGATCGTTTTCGCGTTCGCATTGGTCACCACGCAGACGCGTTTGTTCTTCATGCATACGAACAACGATTATAAAGATGAGTATGTGCCCACGCTTGAGCTTGCGGCCAACTATGGCACGATCACACTCACCCAACTGGGTACTTACGGCGTGGCGTGGCTTGGTCTGGCGACGCTGCTGACGGCTGTGAGTCGATGGACCGGCCGCCATGCCGTGACGATCTGCACCACGCTGATCGTATTGATCGGGCTGGGTTGGACGGTCATCGGACTGGCCGACCTGGTGATGCTCCGCCGCACCATTGGCGTGATGGATCTGCAGATCGGCCAAACCTTGATCTTCAACCCATTGCTTTACGTATTCGGCATGCCGTTGCTGTTGAGTGTGGCGATCGGCATGATCAGCCCCTCAGTCGGCATGCTGCACAAGGTGCTGCGCGGTGTGGGATGGGTGGGTGCCTTGCTGTGTCTGTTTGTGCTGATCTCTACGCAAATCCGCCATGCATTCCATCCGACCAACATGCGCCTCCTGGCAGATGATGCCTCTCTGATCGAGTTGGGCACGTATGCGAACAGTTGGCTGCTGTTGGCCCTGGGGTTGGTGGTTGCAGGCAGGCTGAGATCGCAAAGGTCGCTGCAGGTCGCCGGCTGGTGTATCGCATGCGTGGCGGTCGTACTCATGGCTTATCTCACCTTTGCCGCCAATCCACTGTGGTACGACACCCCGGTGGGTGAAACGCGCATCTTCAACTGGTTGCTGTATGCGTATGGTTTACCTGCTGTGTTGTTGCTCGCAGTGCGCCGCTTCCTGCCGATGTGGAAACCGGGCAAGCGTGCCCCTACTGCGATGTTCGTCGGCGTCTCGCTGCTGTTTGTGCTGACCACGCTGCAAGTACGTCAATGGTTCTGCGGCAACGTGCTCGTCAACGCGCCGGTGGTCGCGATGGAAGGTTACGCCTACTCCGCCGCCTGGGTGGTGTTCGGCATGGTCACCCTGGCCTGTGGCATCATCCTGCGTAACACGGTGCTGCGCTGGATGTCGTTATTCGTGATGCTGCTTGCCGTGGGTAAAGTGTTCCTGTGGGACACGCGGCAACTCGAAGGCCTGTACCGTATCTTCAGTTTCGCCGGGCTCGGCATCAGCCTGATGATGCTGGCGTTCTGTTACCAGCGGTTTGTATTCAGACGAATCCATGACTCGAATGCGAAACCAAACGATGAACTCGACGCCTGAGCATGTACGGATAGCCAAGCGATACAACATACTACGTGGCGTGGCTCGTGATTCCTGGTCCGCCATACGTAGCCATTGGGCACACTTAGTATTGCTGCCGCCGATGGTAATCGTGTTCACCGCGATCCATGAGACAGCGCATGCTTTGGCGGTTGTTCTGCAAGGCGGAACGATCACAAAGTTTCAGGTCTGGCCGAGCAATGGGAATTGGGGTTACATCTCATATGAATTTACGGCAAGCATTCATTATTCAAGCGTGCTCATCAGTCTCGCACCATACATCATGTGGTTTGGTTGCATGCTGGTGGTCGGCATTTCGGCCATACTCGTTCGGATGTGGCCATGGTGGTTGGCGTCGTCTTTGTTCGTGTGGGGGTACGCAGGTCCCTTTGCGGATATTGTGAATGCGTGGTGGCCTTGGCTACACGGCCGAGATAACGATCTGATGTCTGCCTTCGGTCAGCCTGGCGTGATCGGCTCGGTCGCACTGGTGATAGCGTACCCCATTGCCGCATTGGCTGGTTACTTCATCCAAAAACGTTTGTACCGAATGCGGGCACTGTCCATCCTCACTTATGCCATTTTTGTGATCGGCTTCACTTGTGCAGGCTTGCTGTTGATGTAGCGCATAACAAAACCGACGGCACCCGTGGCCGTCGGCCTCCTCCAATCGACAAAGTTGATCAACTCGGAAAGTAGCGACTCAGCCTGATCGTCGTGCGCGGTGGCCACGCAGCATCATCCAGGCGCCGGTCAACATCAGGGTCATGGTGGCGGGTTCAGGAATCGTGCCGCCGGACATCACCACATGCCCCACCGCACCGCTGCCAGCCAGGTGGATTTCCATGCGGTCGAAGTTCTGGCCACTGAACGTAACCAGTTGGCCG
>JANQFT010000626.1 GCA_028277685.1 Phycisphaeraceae bacterium | reverse complement strand
GTGGGAATGAGGTAGGCCGGTTCGCGCATGGTGATGGGGGTGGTCTGATCGCGCTGCATGCGGACGCGGCCGGCGCGATCAGACCACCCCCATCACCATGCGCGAACCGGCCTACCTCATTCGCACGAACGAACCCCCAAGCAAACCCCCGCCGCTGCAACGACTGGAAGACTACGAGGACCCCCTGCCGGAATGATCGGATGCGGGATGCGATTCATTTTACGAAGCGACGCAGCTTCGCCACGTTACGACCCACACCGTGCAACACGCCATCTCACACGATTCTTACAGTTGCTGCCTGCCACGCATTGCCATAGCCTGTGACCATAGAGATTTGTCCTTTCTGTTGTGCGGGGTGTTCAGTGAATTCCATTCTTCATGACTTGAAATGTTGGGTCATCGTGCCATTATTGGGTTTGCTTGGCCTCGTCGGCTGCAACGGCGTTGGCCGACCTGACCTGGTGCCCGATCAAACCATCATCAGCCAACGCGCCAACATCCCTTGTCGATTTAGCAGCAAGCTACCGATGGTGCAGGCAACCATCAACGGACATGGCCCTTACTGGTTCCTGGTGGACACCGGCTCGCCCGATGTCAGTATTCGCAAAGACTATGCTGATCGACTTGGCCTGAAGAAAGATCCAAAGAAGACGGGCTACTTTGTTGGTTCCGGTTCCTACCTGGGGACGATGGCGTATCGCTCTGCGGAAACGTTGACCGTGGGCAACGTCATCTTCAAGGGCATCGACATTTCCTTGTGTCATCCGGAGATGTTCGGTGATGAAGATCCCGATCTGATCGGCGTGCTTGGCCTGCGTCTGTTCTACGACACGCAGTTGACGTTTGACTACCGCAACATTCAGTTGATCATCGAGCCGGGTGAATTGTCCAGGGATAAGTACACGATGCCCATAATTCCGTTGGGCAAATGGCATCTGGGTGTGCCGGTGCATCTGGGCAATCGCCGCCTGATCCTCGCGCTCGATACGGGCATGACCGCCGGGGTCGAACTGACTGTCCCGCCACCGCCTGAACACTACGAGCCACTTGGTGTCGCTCAAGCCAAAACGTTTTTTGGCATCGATCGAAGTTTGCTTGTCCGTTACAAACAACCCATGCGCATCGGCCCGCACACCGTCAAAGCGCCTCTGATCAGCTTACCGGAATCATCCATGACAGAAGCTGCGACTCCCAATGATGCGTTCTGGTCGAGGCGAAGTTTCCCGATCATTGGGGCGGACATATTGCGGCACTTCAAAGTCACCATCGACCAGCGTCGCAACCGCATTCGCCTGTATCGTGAGAGTGATCAACCGATTGAAATGCCGGTGCCGTGGGATTACATCGCACCGCTATAGACGTCATTCACAGCACATGGCAGGGAATCATTTTGCAGTAGTTGCCGGCGGATCAGCAATCGGCAATATGATTCGAAATGTCGCGCCCATCCCGGGGGAAGAATCAACTTCGATCGTGCCACCGGCAGTGGAAATCAGGTTGCGACACACCGTTAGCCCCAAGCCGGTGCCCTTTCGGTCGCCGGCGGATTGGTCGCGCTTGGTGACGAAAGGCTCGAACAGTTGCGGCAGGATTTCTTCGGGGATGCCCGGGCCGGTGTCGGCTACGCGCAGGTTCACCTGGTCGCCATCCCGCTTGGCAATGATGTGTAGCTGCCCCCCACGCTGGCGCATGGCCTGGCGCGAATTCAATATCAAATTCAACACCACCTGCTGCAATGAGACCGGCGCGATCGCCACCCAAAGGTTTTCGTCAATGTCCAGGTGAAGATCGATGCCGTCTTTTTCCGGTTCGCGTGCCAGACAATAAAACGCCTCTTCCACCACCTCACCCACGCAGCAGATGTTCACATCTTCACAGTCGCGGGCAAAGCCCAGCATGGAAGCGGAGATCTGCGCCGCCTTGGTGGCCCCATTGAGCGCCTTGTCGATCGCCTTGCGAGTCAGTTCCACATCTTCTGGCGACTTGCTGGCCAGCTGACAGTAACTGATCACCGGCGTGAGAATGTTGTTGAACTCGTGCGCGATGATCGATGCCATCGTACCCAGCGTAGCCAACCGGTGTGAGCGCGTCAGACCATCCTGCAACTGGCGAAGCTGGTGCTCCACATCTTCTAAGTCGCCCAGCATTTGCTCGGCCAGATGAAATTTGTCAGCGTCGAGAGTCATGTGAGACTTGGGCTTGGGGCTTACGGCTTGCGAATGCGCACTGGGCGCGCAACAACACTAGGGTTGTTATCGGCTGATTAGGGGTAAATGCTTGACCTGACAGAAACCCGCGTTGTCCCTGCG
>JANQFT010000608.1 GCA_028277685.1 Phycisphaeraceae bacterium | reverse complement strand
GCACGAGCCGTTGGATGGCGGGTTGATCATCAACATTGCCCCCGGCAAGGAAGCGTATCCCGGGTTGAATGTGTTGCCTGCGGATGGTGTGTGGGATCTTTCGAAGTACGGCCACATTGCGATGAAGATCACCAACACCAGCAAGACGGCGACTGCGTTCAACCTGCGCGTGGACAACGCAGGCGACTGGAAGAAAGCACCGTGGAATACCGAAGGCACATGGCTGAAGGCGGGGCAGACGAAAACGATCAAGGTGATTTTCGGTTACCAGTACGGCAAGAAGCCGGGGTTCAAATTGAATCCCGCCAAGGTGGCAAACCTGTTGTTGTTCACGAAGAAGACGGGCAAACCGTTGTCGTTCAAGATCGAATCCCTCGTCGCCAACGGCCCCGCAGGCGAGAAACCCAAGGTCAAACCCGGCAGCATTCGTATCAAGCCGATCGACGGTTACATTCTCGGCGGTAAGGTGAAGCTCGACCCCAAACAGATTGTCGTCTCCAGCAAAGCCAAAGGGCTGACGGCTCAACCTGTCGAACATAACGGCCAACAGAAAATCGCCATCACCGCGGATGGGGGCAAAGCCGGCACGTCGAAGGTGACGTACAAACCGGCCAAGGGACGATGGGACCTGCGCAAAGCGTGTGAGATCAAACTGCAGATCACCAACACCGGCGACACGCCCATCACGCCCGGTGTGCGCATCACCAGCGACAAGCACCATTCCCCGCGCACCGAGTATGCCGCCGCACCCGTTCAACCTGGCCAAAGCACCGAAGTGGTCGCGCTATTCGAGGCCGCAGTATCATGGCGCGGCCTCACCGAACCCATCACCAAGTTACACCACAAAGGCCAAAAGGGTACCGGCACCAAGTTCGCCAGCGACAAGGCGGACGCTGTACAGATTCTGATCAAGCATCAAGGCAAAGCGTCTGCCCGCGTGGATGCCATCATGGTCACCGCCACGCCGGTTATCGTTCCCGATTGGGTCGGTAAGCGTCCACCGGTGGATGGTGACTGGACGATGACGTTCCAGGATGAGTTCGATGCCGACACGATCGATACCAAGCGTTGGAATGTTCACACCGCCAACTACTGGGACAAGCGCAGCCACTTCACCCGCGACAACGTCATCATGGGCGATGGCAAAGTGCGCCTCCGCATGGAGAAAAAGACCGGCCGCCACAACGATAAACCCGATGGCAAAGTGACGGATTACGCTGTGGGCTATCTCGATACTTACGGCAAGTGGGTGCAACGATACGGTTACTTCGAAGCCCGCATGAAGCTTTCCACCGCACCGGGGCTTTGGCCGGCGTTCTGGATGATGCCCGACCGCGGCGTTGACGCAGGCCCGCAGTGGAAGCGTGCCGACACCTGGCGCGGCGGTATGGAATTCGACATCATGGAACACCTCACGCGTTGGGGGCCGTACCGCTACAACGTCGCCATGCACTGGGATGGTTACGGCAAGAAGCACAAGTCCACCGGCAGCCAATGCATCTACATCCAACCGGATAAAGACGGTTACATCACCACCGGCCTGCTCTGGACACCCGGCTCGCTCATCTTCTATTGCAACGGCAAGGAAGTTGCCCGCCTGGAGAACGCACGTGTTTCCACCGTTGAGTCTTACGTGATCTTCTACCACATGACCGGCGGCTGGGATAACAGTCGCGTGGATGATAAGACCCTCCCCGATGATTACCTCATCGACTACATCCGCGTGTGGCAACGCGCCGATCTGGCCAGTGAAGTCGATGGTTACCAGGGCGACGCCAAACCGACCGAGTAACCGTAGGTCCGGGCCTGCCCGGACACT
>JANQFT010000574.1 GCA_028277685.1 Phycisphaeraceae bacterium | reverse complement strand
ATCGCGTCAGCGTAGGCTTCGTAGGGGGGGGTCTGGTCGGCCACGTAGTCGGCGCCGAACCCGCCGCCGATGTCGATGGTGTCGATCGTGCAACTGGTTTCGCGCAGTTCATCGATCAGTGGCAACACACGCTCAAGCGCTTTCACGTATGGCGTGGCATCATAGATGGGCGAACCGAGATGGATATGAACGCCGGTGAGTTTCAGGTGCGCATCTTTGCCGTAGCGGGCGAAGAAAGTGCGGGCGCGATCGAGGTCGACGCCGAACTTGGTTTCCTTCTTGCCGGTGGTGGTTTTGGCGTGCGTGTTGGGATCGACATCCGGGTTGATGCGCAGGGCACCGTGTGTCGTCTTGCCAAGCTCCCGCGCGATCTGCGCGATGTTGGCGAACTCGGCTTCTGATTCGATGTTGAACAGGCCGATGCCCGCTTCGATCGCCTGCACGATTTCAACATCAGTCTTGCCCACGCCGGCGTAAACGATCTTGTTCATTGCCGCGCCGCCAGCCTGCGCACGATGCAGTTCACCGCCGCTGACGATGTCCATTCCGCTGCCGCGGTCAGCCAGCACCTTCACGATGTGCATGTTCCCGCAACCCTTGATCGAGTAACAGATCAGCGGGTTGATGGAGGCGAACGCTTTGGCCAATGCATCGTAATGATGTTCGAACGTCTTACGCGAGTAGACGTAGACGGGCGAACCGACATCGCTGATTAGTTCATCGATGTTGACATCTTCGCAATACAGTTGACCATCGCGGTACTGGAAATAGTCCATGGGGGTGCTCCTGGTGCCAGGGCTGATTGTAGTATTGCCTGCGAATGAGAGCCACGTCCCCCCCGGTGCGGTCCGCTTAAGCGAGACGCACCAACATCACTGGCTCAACCGGCGCAACGGTTCTAGACTGACTCACCATGACCGACCGGCGAATCGATGAAATCGTGGATATGCGTGAAGTAACCGAGGGCCGCGCGCGACTCACCGCCCAGCAGGCAATGTGGCTGTATCACCATGCGTCGCTGCACGATCTGGGCGAATGGTCCACCGCCGTGGCCAACCGCATGCACGGCAACAAGGTGCGCACCTACGTCATCGACCGCAACATCAACTACACCAACATCTGCAGCGCGCGCTGCACGTTCTGCGCGTTTCGACGCGATGCCGATGAACCCGATGCCTACACCCTCACCCGTGATGAACTCCATCAGAAAGTGCGTGAACTGGTCGACATCGGCGGCACGCAGATCCTCCTCCAAGGCGGGATGAATCCGCAGCTACCACTGTCCTTTTATGAAGACATGCTGCGCGAGTTGAAAGACGTATTCCCTAACACCCATCTGCATGCGTTCAGTCCGCCAGAGTTGGTGGAGCTGGTGGCCGTGGCGGAAGTCGATGACTTTCCCTCCACCGATCCGCGGCACAGCGCCGACCTGCCCGATGATGTGTGGCAGGCGAAACTTGATGCGATCATGAAACGTCTGCAGGCCTCAGGTCTGGATTCCATTCCGGGAGGCGGGGCAGAGATCTTGCCCGAACACGTGCGACGCCGCATCGGTTCCACCAAAGCGAATGGCGATCAATGGCTCGATGTCATGCGCACTGCGCATCGGCTGGGCATGTTCACCAGCGCGACGATGATGTTCGGCCACATTGAGGGTGTCGCCGACCGCATCATGCACATGCAGATGATCCGCGATGCCCAGGACGAAGCGTGGCAGAACAATTGGCCCGGTCGGTACATGGCGTTCATCGCTTGGCCTTTCCAGCCGGAAAACACGCCGCTTGGACGCTTGCCCCAGTGGGACTTTGAAAAAAGGGGTCGGGTACCTTTTTCCGGTGACGCGCTGGCTGACCGCGTGCTCGCTGGTGAAATCGACCCGTGGGATCGCCAAGCCTGCACCGAAACAGTTCCTGGAGCCGGTAAATCCCTTCGTCTTTCTGGCAGCACCGACTACCTGCGCACCCAGGCCATCGCACGGCTGTTTCTCGATAACATCCACGCCATCGGTTCCAGTTGGGTCACCATGGGCCCGAAGATCGGTCAACTCGCGCTCACCTTCGGGGCGAACGACCTGGGCAGTGTGATGATGGAAGAAAACGTCGTCAGCGCCGCCGGTACCACCTATCGACTCGACGAAGCCAACATCTGCCACCTCATCCGCGAAGCCGGCTACATCCCCGCCCAACGCGACAACGCCTACCGCTTCGTGAACGTGCACGAAGATAACGGGCCAGATCTCGCAGTGACCGATTGGTCGACGCAACCTCCCGTATGATCAGGCTACCGCTTCACGCCTCGGATCCGCCAACCAGTTGAAGCAGTTGGTGACGAATCGTCCGCGCAGTGCCGGGTGGGTGTGGAACGGTCGGCCAGACACGGTGTTCACCTTCACCACACGACCGGTGCCGACCTGACCGGTCATAAGGATGGGAATGCGCGTGGGCACAAAACCGGGTACATCTGCGAACGATGGGCGGACTGCATCTTCACGGGCAATCAACACGCGCGCACCGGGTACAGGTGTGTAGATCAGTCCGCAACCTGGCACATCAAAACCGTCACCAACGCTAAGCCCTTCGATAATCGGGTGGGGGTGCTGCACCTTCACCGGGCGCGGTCGGCCGTGGCCTCCCGGCGTGCAAAACGTGTAGAAGGGCGGCTTGCCCAACGATAATTCGCTCATGTTTTTCTGGCGTAGTGTATCTTCCCAGTCGAGATACGATTCGTTGTACAAACCCACGCCAGCGCGTACCGTCTGGTGGATTCGCTCCAACGCGGCATCGGGGATGTTGAATGTGTGGCCGACCGCAATGACATCCAGCGATGCCAGTGCCTCCGCACCATGCCAACTCATCAATCCACCGCCGAGTTTGTACTGGCGAATCTGTTGCTCAACGATACCCATGCTCGATGTGTCCGGATCGACGATGGCGAACAACTCATAGCCGGGTGATTAACGTAACGCATCCCACACAGCGTCTCATGGGGTGTGGCGAACAAACCAAGAAAAATCGGCTGGGACCAGTTGTGCCAACTGATCAACACACCCACGCGGATCGGACGATCCCAACCCGGTGGCGATGGCACTTCCGCGCCTGGTCGAAAGCGCGCCATCGCGTCGTGTTGCGGCCATTCGCCATGCAACAGTTCCTGTCCATCGCTGCCGTTGCCACTGCCTACCGACGGGTCGACCTGCTGCAGCCAGGTGATGAGCGTGGTGTCGTCCGGGGCGGGGAGGCCCATGTCTTCAAACGTGCTGCCGAGTTGACGTAGCGCCTGCGCACACCGTCGACTCATCGTGGCGGTGCTGGTGTTGTTCTGACCCGCCAGCACCCGCAATGGTGTCTGACGAAGAAATCGTTCGACGATCAGGTCGCGCGCCCACGGATCAACTTCGCTCATCGCCTCGTCCAGGCGATTCAACAACATCGACCACGAAACGGTCTGCCGATCTGATGCTTCTCGTGGCGTCAGTTCCAGTAGCTCGGTTTCAAGCGCGCGTGCATGGTGACGTTTGCGCTTCCGCAGCAGGTCGATGCAGGTGGTTTTGGCGGTGGCCGACAGCCACGCGCTCACGTTCCCGGTAATGCGATCGACATGGCGGACGAGTTTGAGGAATGTTTCCTGTGCGGCATCTTCCGCATCATGCGGATCCACAAAATACCGCCGACAGACAGCCAGCACCATTGGCCAGTGCTCTGCGATCACATGATCCAACGCCGACCGACTGCGCTCCTGCCGGAATTTCTCAAACCACTCACTGGCCATGTGTTCGCTGCCTCGCTTACAAACCCGCGAAGACCCTTGCTGTTCAATATACAAGACGTGTGGTTAAGGCATCGTTTCACAAAATGGGGGTGGAGTTTAGGTCCAGGAGCGGAGAGTTGCTGCTCGCCCGTCGAGCAGAACATTGTGGTTAACAGTTATGCCAGGCTGATCGGTCGCGATTGGCTTCCCGGCGTGATTGTTGGCATGTTCGCTTTCAAGCCCGGAGGGAGCGCAATTCCGGATTCCTCCCTTCCCGTAGGTCTGGGCAGGGTCCTGCGTCACCCTTCCGGGGGCGCAGCAGGACCGGTGGGA
Organism: Phycisphaeraceae bacterium; assembly: GCA_028277685.1. GTDB lineage: Bacteria > Planctomycetota > Phycisphaerae > Phycisphaerales > Zrk34 > JANQFT01. The sequence goes on along the minus strand of JANQFT010000574.1, from coordinate 9,729 downwards.
CGGCCGGGACGCCTTGCGCAGCGTCTTGTTTGGGGTGCTTAGCCAGCGATCACCGATCGCTGGAAGTCATGGACCTGCGATTTGTCAGGTCGCGGCTAGATTGATCGCGCAAACCGCTACCGCGCGATGTAGCCGGCTTCGAGGAAGCGATCGATGCGGCTCTTGGCTTCGATCAGGTGGGCGCGGGTGGCGAAGTCGAGTTTGCCTTCGTTCTGATCAAGCACGTTGCCGATGCGGTCAGCCAGTTCGCGGGCGCTGAAGCGCATCATGCGGTGCAGGTCGCTGGACGCATAGTACCGCCGACCCGGTTCGGCCCAGGCCAGCACCATGTCCAGGTGTTGGTTCTGCAGGTTACGGCGTGTGGATGAAACCAGCGGCCGGGCATCGGTGAGTTTGCTACGGATGGGCTTGTTCAGTTCCGACCAGATCATGTCGCGCAGGCTTACCGTAAGTTCGGCCGCGGTGAACTTGTCCTTCGCATTGGTCTTCAGTTCCGCATCGTACACTCGCTGCATGACCGGCGGGGCGATCAGCGAAACCAACGGTTGGCTTTGCGTCTGCAGGATGATCTGATGCACGGGATAGTCGAGCCTGGTGATGCGGCGGGTGGCCCAATCCTTCCACCGGATGGGCGACATGTCGTTGAGAATCTCGCGGTCCCATTGGTACAGGTCATCACTGAACACAGTGGTACCCAGGTAGGCGAGCATCTCGCGTTGGACTTTGGGCTCGATGAGTTGGAAGGGTGTTTTGGCGTTGGGATCGGTGAAACGATTGCGATGCAGGTATTGGCCCGTGATGATCTGAGCGACGTACACGAAGTTGCGGGTGCGTTCACGCAACAGCGAGTTGAACGTACTGCGCAGGTAGTATGCGGGGTCATCGGCTTCCAAGGCCCATTCCTTGACGTTCTTCATCAGGCCGCCGGTCAGCTCCACGCGGGTGCGTGCCCATTCGGCGGGGTTGGAGGCCAGGTCCCATCGGTTGGTCAGCGGATCGGGTGTGCTGATCCAAGCGGCATCTTCATCGGTGCCGTAGGCCAGCGCAGGTTCGGCAGCGCGTGAGCCGATGGCGCTGAGTGTTTTGTCATCGCCCTTGTCGGTGTAGCCGTACTCGATGGCCCAGTAGTCGTAAGGGCCAATCGTCGGATTGGTGATATGCTTGAGTTCTTCCGCTTTATCACCGGGGAAGAGCATGAGCGGTGCGTAGTCCATCACCGATGCGGTGGTGGGTTCATCGGTGTTATCGCGGCGACGTTTGATCTCTTCAACCGTCAACCACGCCGACGCCTTGAAGTTGTGCCGCAGGCCCAGCGCGTGGCCCACTTCGTGCGTGACAATGTGCTTGATGAGTTCACCCAGCAGGCGATCGGGCACACGCTTTCCGGGAGATACCTGGTTCATGGCTAACTGCATCACCGTTAATTGGTGCTTGCAGCCGACGGCCATGTCGCAACTCGAAGGTCCGCCGAAACTGGCGTGCGGGTCATCATGTGAACGTTGGAGCAGATGGGCCAACGGCACATCCGGCGTGACCGCATGGATATGGCTATGGTCATGGTCATGACCATCACAATTACTGTGGTCATGCAGTGCATGCGCATGTTCACGATCAACCGAATTGGGAATGAACGCGGGGTAGTCACGGAAGAATTTCAGGGCATCTGGGCCGCCGGTTTCGGTCACACCGCCGAGGCCAAGCGTTTCCACCTGGTACTGGAACGCACGCATGAAGGCATCATCGATGATGATGTCCGCATCGAGAATTTCGCCCGAACGCGGATCAACCCGGCGCGGGCCCAAACCAAACGGATTGCCCAGTGTGGTCCAACGGACAAAGTTGTAGCGGGCATCTTCGGGGTCGTAATCGGCGTATTCGTTGTCTTCAGTTTGCTGCTGGCAAACGATCGCGTTGTGGTAGCCAAGTTTCTCGAATGCTTTGTTCCATTCGAGGATGCCTTGCTGCACGTAATGTCGCCAACGGATAGGTGTGGATTTTTCGACGATGAAGACAATCGGTTTCTTTGGCGGCGACATCTCAAGCGATGGATCAGCCTTCTCGAGTTGCCAGCGATGCACGTAACGTTGCACGGTTTCCTTAGCGGTGTGCGGTTGGGTCCAGTCCTGCCGGGCGGTGACGAAGTAGCCGATGCGTTCGTCCGCCTTGCGGGGTTTGAAGCTGCTGTTCTTCGGCAGACGGCGGAAGGCATACGAAATGCCAATCAGGCTGTGACTGCCCTTGTTCTTCACCGCGAGATCGACGTCCACGAGCACGTTGTCCGGGAAGACTTTGATCTTGGTGTAATGACTCAGCGAGCGATCGGGTGTGGTGCCGGGCCCGGGAATGCGGCCGGGTTTGTCGGTCAGCAGTACGCCCAGATCGACAATCGGATCACTGCCGGCCATGCCCACCAGCGGCATCGAGGCGATGATGGTCGGCCGATACGTGCGTTGAAGCGAAATGTTGATCGGATCATTGCCTTCGGTGACGTACCGCGCATTGGGTGCTTCCATGACCAGCTTCTTACCGATCAGGCGGAAACGGACGAGCGCATCACCCCACTGGAAGCCGGCCACAGGGCCGCGCGACACGCTGAGCGCAACGAGCAGGTCTTTATCAAGCAGGCTCTTGGGGAAACGACAAAGCAGTTTGGATTGATCGTCCGTGCGGTTGTTCTCGGGGTAGCGGTAGAGGGCCATCAGGCCCTTCTCGCCGCCGATGACGGGCACTTGCTCCATGCCTTCGGTGACCTTGTCCAGCGTGGGTAGCGACTTCTTCTTCGACTTTTTCGCCGAGGAGGATTTGGTTTTGCTCTCCGCTGCTTCGCCGTCCTTGGCATCGTCGGTCTTGACCGCATTGTTAGCAGATGCAATGGCCACGGAGTCGGAAACTTCATCATGCGCCCAAGCGGCTGGAGTGCACACGATGGTGAATACAAGCACGAGTTGCCAAAAAGTCGAGGCGCGTGTCATAAGTTGCATCTCCGCGTCGGTATGTGTTCCGACGTTGGGTTGGATCGGCCGTTTTCCCACGGCCAAACCACGGCGCGAAAGGGTGCCGCGTCCGTGGCTGTTTACATTGTCGTCTTTCCCCCCGGAATCTCTCCAAAGGACCGCAGCGTGCAGACGGTCACGCGGTTGCGCCGAGGAGGATTTCCGGGCTGTCGGGCGATCAGTTGCCTGCCAACTGGTCGCGCCAGGCCTCAGTCGAGCCATCGGTATACACCGCGTTCACCCCACCAATGTCGAACAAGTCGTTGCCCGAAACAGAGAACAGACTGTGCGTGTTGCCGTAGTTATAGCTGATCTCGGGTTCGCCAATGCGATGCGGTGGCAGCTCATAGCGAAGCGCACTGGGCAACGAGCCAAGGCCCGTGGTGTTGATGACATTCGGTTGGGCTGGAGCCTTCAGCCAATTGTCGGAAGCCCAATACAGCGTACCGCGTGATTGAGGGTCGAAGTTGCCTTGCACTTCATCGAGTTTTTTGCTGGCGAAGATCAGATTGACCGAATAGGTGTTGCCCCACTCGCGCATGTCGAATGGCAGGTAAGAACCTTCGCCGCGCCGCGGCCCTTGAGAGGGACAGATGTAAACACCGTTGCCCCGAATGTAGTCGAGCTTGTGGAACGTGGCGGGGAGGCCGTATGTGGTTTCTTCATCGTCCACTTGCCATGATGCGCGCGGGTTGTTGGAGCCGTTGACATCGTAGCCGTAGCGCATCTGATGGCGGCCGAGATTGTCTTCGCGATGTGGGAAGTACTGCAGATTCTCACTGAGATAGTAAGATGTGCCGATACCAACCTGACGAAGATTGCTCTGGCACACCACATTGCGTGCGATGACGCGTGCCTTCTCGAGTGCGGGCAAGAGGATGGAGATGAGCAAGCCGATGATCGCCACGACGACGAGCAGTTCGACAAGGGTAAATGCCGCGCGAGGTTTGACGCGAGGTTTGAGTCTGGGATTAAAGCACATCATGATTGGCGGTCCTGTGCCTCGGGTTTGGGGAGCTGCGGGGGCCGACGCCCGTTGCGCCGGTAAAAACCATCCCTCTCTTACCCGTATCACCGCCCTTTGCTTCCGGGGGCAGGGGCGAGCATCGCGTTGCATGACCGATTGACTGGCGATGCGATTTTTGCAAAGCGTGGAGCCAATCTTCCGATCGACCCCACGTGAGAATCATAAGGTGCTGATGTCGCGGCAAACCACGACATTCAGCCTATTCACGCTCACGCTCACGCTCACGCGCGACGGCGACGCATGGCCGCCAGCCCACCGAGGCCCAGCAGGGCAAGGGTCATCGGTTCGGGAATCACGGCCACGCCACGAGCAGGGATACTCCCTGACGGGGTGAGTGCCGTTGCTGCTTTCGTAGCGATGTCAATTTCGATTACGCCGTCGTAGCTGGCGTCAGCCAGATAAAGCGAACCTTCAAAGACTTCCAGGTCAACCGGATTCCAACTCGTGCCCAAACCAAGGGTGTCAAGGTCGACGAAAAGGCCTGCGTTGGAGCCGTCCAGATCTGAAACGAAAATGTTATCGCGACTGCCTTCAGTCCAGTACAGCTTGTCACCGGGAATATCCACGGCGAGGGCGAAAGGCGAAGTCGACTGACCGCCATCTGCTGCGCGTGTGTCGGCGACCACCTGCGCATTGGCGCCGTTCAGATCGGCGTTAAACACCAGGTCTGCACTGCTGTCGGTCCACCAGAGCTTGCCGCCCGCGACGTTAACGCCGCGGGGCGTACGTGTGCTGGAGTATACGCTGCTGTCCGTAATCGACGTGGTATCGACCAGCAGGGTCACCGCGCCGCCGCTGGTGGAAACCGAGCGAATGGTATCGGTGGTGCCATCGTCAAAGTAGATCGTATTTCCACTAACAGCGATGCTGTTGGTCGTGCCGCTGAATGTCACCACTTCGCTGACGGTGCCGTTCAGCTCAACCTGGAAGATCTTGTCCTGAAGCAGGTCGTTGAAGTAGAGCTTGCCGCCCGCAAAGTCGATGTCACTCGGCAGAGGATTGCCGCTGCCGGCAGGTACGTCGGCGAGGAACGTGTCCGGGGCGATCTTGATCTGGTCAAGTGAGTCAACCGTGTAATACACCGTCTGGGCCATGGCAGTCGAAGCCATTGTCGTCATGGCCAGAGCCATCCAAGTCATCTTCTTCATCTTCATTCTCCATGAATGGGGCCTGGGGGCCTGTGGCGGGCCGACTCTGGTGCCGCCGCAGTAAAACGGTTCTCGTCTCCCAGCCCATGGTTCTGTTCAGCCGCGCTGGCGGCGATTTCTAAAGTGAATTTACGCTCGGCGACGTCGCTTCAACATCATGGCAACACCCGACACGGCCACCAACACCATGGTAGTGGGCTCGGGAATCGTGACGGCCATCACCGTGGCAGTGCCATCGGTATCGCCGCGGAAGTAAACCGTGAAGCTGCCATCGGGATTGCTGCCAATGGCCAGGTGATCGTTGCCGTTTTCGATGTCGTTGATCGCCAGACCGTTGCTGGCCAGATCACCGATGCGGACTACCGCTTCACCGTTGACGAACAGCACGTCCGCACCGGTGTCATCCGCCCAGATGACCGCCCAGTCGCCGTTGGCACCCATCTCGGCATCGCGAATGGTGCCATTGAGAGTGATGCCGTCGAGCGTACCACCTTCACGGGCGACCATGTTGCCGTTGACGACGAGGAATTCATCGGCACTGGTTGCTCCTGTGGTATCGCCGGTGAACAGGTAGTCACCGTTGTCAGAAACTCCGAAGTAGTCGAAGTTGTCCCACTTCTCAACGCCATCGCCACCGATGGACACGGGCACGACGTTCTCAGAGCGAACGCGCACACCGTCGAGCACGATGACTGAGCCGTCCATCACGACGAAGTCGGTGGTGAAAACTGGAAGCCCAGACGTACCCACGCGGTTGATCCAATGCGAACCATCGGGTGAGACAGCGTGATCAAAATCCGCGCTGATACTGACGGCGGGGCTTGGCAGATCAAGGGCGCTGCCCACGCCGTAGCGGAATGTAGAACCGTCGTCGGCAAACAGACCGCCTGTGATGGTGCCTCCGCTGATGGAACTGACAAATTGAGCAGCGCCACTGGAGGTGGATTGCACACGACTGATGTTGTTGTAGGTGCCACCGACGGACGTGGCACTGCCCTCGCTCAACAACAGGGTACTCCCACGGTAGAGCAGGTCCGTTGTACCTGCACTGGCATCGTACACCGCTTCACCAGCATCGCTGAAGCCTAGACTTAACGTGCTGATCGAGGTGATGGTCTGGCCATCCACCAAGCCTTCCTGGGCCTTGATTGACAAAGGCAGGATGCCATCGGCCGTGCCGACGGCGTAGTCCAGATCGCCGGACGTGGTATCCGTGACCATCGCGGCGTAGCCACCAACTTGATTGGCCGCGACAGCATCGATCTCACTGACGGTTGCACCGCCGATGACATCGCCAACACTGATGAGAACTTGTGGCGTGATCGCCATCGCCGACGAACTGATCGCAGCGCAAACAAGAACAGCAAAAATACGCATTTTCATCCGGTGCTCTCCCAACGTAAAACGTGTGTGGATCGGAATAGACAGCCGCCATGTCACCACGACCGGCAGCTGGAGGAAAATCGATTGTCTTTTAATAGCTCTGTCCGTGGGATGGTCTTGTGCGACTCATCCTCCCTTTCCATCAACGGTCCTGCACCAACATGGCCCGGAACAAACGGGGGCGAGCGGCGGCTCGCGTCAGGACGCATTGCCCGGTAAAAAACCAGACGTCAATGGTTTCGCCCGGGCGCTCTCACACATGCCTCAGGCTCATCCAAAAAGTACGCTGTATAACAGAATAAGTCAAGATTCTTTGACGGTTTGTAGCGATTAAACCGGGTGTAATATCCGGTGATGTTTCCATAATGCAATTACGATATTTTCGATTTGATTTTCCCGAATTCATGCCTCTAGCAGGACCCTTTATCCGGACGTAGACTGAGTTGCCCAACACGTCTTAAAAAGGATCGATCATCATGAGGTTGCCTCTGTTTTTGTTCATCGCGGTTTTCTTTGCACAGTCCGCATCGGCGGAAGTGAAGGTCACGCAAACTGTGGCCCCAACCCTGCGGCATGCGGTGATCACCGCAACGGCCAGCGCCGACCATACCGGCGAAATTCTGCACGTGGTGCGCGGGCGTGAAAGGCTGAACTCAATTGTCCTGGCCGCTGGAGAAACGGGGGCGGTCGGCAAGCTGCGCTTCATGCTGCCGCTGGTTGTTAATCAGGACACGCCGAACACGGTTGTCAGACATCGCGCGAAGCTCATCGCTGACCTGCCCACACCCAACACGCTCGATCGGCGCATCGCAGCGTTCATGGAAGTGCCGTTTCACAGCCACTCGATGTTTGCCGGCACGGAACTCCCCGAGCCTGAGTTCGAGCACCCCGGCTGGGTGGAAACATTGTTCGGGCCGCACAAGATCACTGCACGGTTCTTCAACAACGATCACGAAGAAGTCACCAAGGCGGAAGTGCCCGGAAGGTATGGCGTGGTGACGACGCTGCATGCGGAAGGCATCAAACCGATCCACCGCTTTGTCACCATCTACCGCGTACCCAAACGGCTTGACTGGGGCGCTTACCGCGCAACACTCACCGCGCCCGAAAGCGTTGGCGTTAATCCCGCTGTTCTAGAAGCCGCCCAAGAACAACTGAACGATATGGTTCGCTGGGAGTTGGTGGATCGCTTTGAGCACAAACTGCACGGCGCTGCTTTCTTCGGCGCGATGGCTGCCGCTACCGTAGATGATGCGCCCTTCACCGGCGCTAACGCTTACTGGAATGCCGACGAAGCATGGTGGATCGCACTCAAGAAAAAGATCGGGTTGTTCGAACATCGTTACCTGACTTACCTGCCGGATGGTTATGAAGTCGACACTGATCAGCGTTGGCCGCTGCTGATCTATCTGCATGGACCGCAGGAAGCGGGTACAGATTTGGATCGCGTGAAACAGAACGCGCTGCCGAAACTTCTGGAGCAAGGTAAGAAGGTTCCCATGATCGTGATTGCTCCGCAACTGGAAGCCGAGAAATGGTGGGTGCCAGCCCACGTGAACGACCTGGTGGATGAACTGGTGCAGAAATACCGCGTGGATGCCGACCGCATTTATCTCAGTGGGATCATGATGGGCGGGTTCAGCAGTTGGTACACCGCTGGTTTTTATCCTGATCGGTTTGCCGCCATCGTGCCAGTGCGTGCAGGTGGTGACCCATCACTCGCACCCGCATTGAAGACTGTGTCGGCCTGGGCGTTTCATGCCGAGAAAGACCCTGGTGTACCCATCAGCCGTAACCGTCGCATGGTAAATGCGGTGAACAAGGCCGGCGGTAACGCGAAACTGACGGCCATCCCCGGCGATAACGAACGCATCTACAATCAGGTCTATCAGCGTGAAGACATCTGGCCGTGGCTGCTGAAACAGTCGCGCGGAAAGGCAAACTAATCTAACGACGCAACCGCAAGCCCACCGCTGGTGCTTCCACATCGCCGAGGTCCAGCGTCTGCTTGTGCACACCCGCATCGTTATCGAACAGGCGCAAGTTCAATCGAAACGTATTGCTGTGCATCGCGTCCGCAGGGATCAGCACGTGGTAGTTGGTGACGCCTTGTTGATGATTACCCGTGACCGATTGATCCAGGATGGTGTTACCCGCATCGTCGGCCAGCACATACCGCAGGCCATCGCCATGTTCAGCCGATGCATCGGTATGGTGATCGTCATCCCGTGCTGAGATGAACAAATGCAGCGCACCATCCGCTGCGCGACGCAGCCAAACATTGGCCGACAGATCATCCTGCCCGGCGTACCAACGCGACTGGTCCGGCTCAGCCTGGTAGAAGTTGGTCACATCTTTCTCACTTAGTTGTGCGAGTGGCTGAAGTGTTTGCCAGGCGGCAGGCTGATCAAAGTTGATCGCCCCGAGTGGCGCGACTGGGCCGACGAGTTTGAGCGGAGTAATCTGCTCCGCGAGGACGTTGTCATTCTCATCGGTCAGTGTGATCGCCAGGCGATCTGCCGCTGTACCACCGGATACAGCCAACGCGCGTTCGGCCGGGCCAGCCATGCTGATCGACCATCCGCCGCTGCCACTGAGGCACTGGAACGCGATCACGTTTCGCCCTTTCTTCAGCGGTAAGGTGAACGTGTGGTCCGCAAAGTTGCCGTGGCGATTGCCCGTGGCTAGCGTGGAGTAAACCTGTTGGCCGTTGCAGTACCAGGCCATCCACCAGTCGGCCGACGCGGCCACGGGTAGTTCAACATCACGTGGGCTGTCGAGGTAAGCAAAGCCGATGACGGAACGTTTTTCCTTGATGGAGCCGGTGATTTGCGCGAAGTCGATCTTGTGATTGCTGGCCATCACATCGATGCCCGTGATCATGCCATCCGTTCCCGGCAACTGGCTTGGAAGTTTCTTCCAGGTGCGCTGGTCGAGGAGTTTCGGGTCGGCTTGCGGGAAGATACGCCACCACCTGGGCATATCGAGTGGCATGTCGTTGGCGGAGGCGATTAACGCAATCGTATCCCGGTTGGAGCCGTTCGCATCGAGTGCGATGTTCACCAACTGCGGAGCGACTTTCATGGCAACGCGCCCGGTCGCTTGTACCTTGATCATCCCGCGGAAAGGTTTGGTCGATGGATTGCGCACGGTCAATGGTATGTGCGTGCCCGCACCG
>JANQFT010000557.1 GCA_028277685.1 Phycisphaeraceae bacterium | reverse complement strand
GCGGTTGTACGTGATGCTGCAGTTATACGGGTTCCAGATGTTCAGCATCCGTTCCGCATCGGTGTCGGGCAACTCCGACTGGAACACGCTGGTGTATCCCTGCCAGTAGTCTTTCACTTCCGCCAGTTCGCGCGCGACGGTTTGCTCATCGCGGTACTTATCCACCAGGGCGGCGGTGTCTTTCCACGTCAGCGTGCTCGCCAGTACCACACAGAAACGTTTTGTTTCACCGGGTTGGAGGGTGATGTCATGCTGCAGCGCACCGATCGGGAAGCCGCCACCGTGATGTTCGGTGTTACCAAGTTTGCCGAGCAGTGCCGCATCGGGGGCAGCGTAGGTACCACGCCGACCCATGAATGCATTGCGATCGCAGTCGTAGCCGGTCACCTTTTCGCTGCCGCCGAACATCACCTTCAGCTTCGGCTGATCTTCGTAGGTGTGGTAGTCGTACTTCACCGACTGGGCTGCTTCATCGAACACGGTCGTGGTGTAGAACCGGCACCAATGCCAACACTCGTGTTCGCGCGAGGCCAACAGGAAACTGAACTCCACGTAAGGTTGCGCCGTGATGCGGGCCGGCTTGTCTCCAAGGTTTGTTAGAGACACATCCCATACCAGCGCGCAATCTTCACGCGGTACGAAGTAAGTCACGCTCGCAGCGATGTCGCCACGCTTCGCTTCAAATGTGGAGTAGCCCAGGCCGTGCCGGCAGCGCCAGTCGTCCAGTTCCACCCGAACCGGTTCGTACGTCGGACTCCAGAGTGAGCCATCTTCATCACGCAGGTACAGGTAGAAGCCCGGCTGGTCCATCGGCACCGAGCGCAGTTGCCCGTACCGTGTCAACCGACCCGATAACGCCTCACGATAAAACGCCGCCCCCCCACCCGCCTGGCTGATGATGGTGGTGAAATGGTCGTTCGTCAGAAAATTGATCCATGGCAACGGCGGGAATGGGTCCGTGACCACATACTCGCGCGCCGTATCATCAAAGTGCCCGTACTTACCCATTGCGTCTGCTCCATTGGGGGGCGGGTATGGTACTGGCAATTTTTATTAAAAGGTATATTAATATCCCGAGAACCAAGATTTTTACGCTTGCGAATACCCCGCTCAGCCAGAATCCGACCTGCGCTACGCTTCGGTCCGGCTTGGGGCAGTTCCGAGTTTCCAGTTCTGCGTTCTGCGTTTCAACAATACCGGAGGTGGGACTCGAACCCACACGAGGTGTTAGCCTCAATGGATTTTGAATCCATCGCGTCTGCCAATTCCGCCACTCCGGCGTGGTGTGTGCGGGTGATTGTGACTCAGCCGATCGGGCAAGTCAACAACAGTTGAAGGTGATTGGTTATTCCGCTGCGGGCGGGGCAATGGTTTTGCCTTCGTGCCAAGGGCATTCGAGGACCTGGCGCGGCAGGTTCGTATTCGGGTCGTCGATCTTCTTCAGCAGCATGTTCACGGCTTCGCGGCCCATCTTGTAGGTGGGCATGAACACATGGGTCGCGCCAAGGATTTCCCGTTCGGGGCCGCCGCCTGAGAAGGTGACCACAGAGAGATCGTCCGGCACACGGAGGCCAACGATGCCCGCCGCGCGCATGGTGGCACAGAATTCTTTCTGTCCATACGTGATGACCGCGGTAGGACGATCGGCGCGGCGCAACAGTTCGAGACTGAATGCAACACTGTCTTCATCGCTGACCGGTTCTTCATTCGGATAGGCATCGGGTGTGAGGCCTGCGCCGGACATGATGCTATCGTAACCGCGCCAACGGTCGTGCACGCTGAAGTGCGGCCGGGCAAGTTCGTTTGTATCCTGATACACGATCATGGTGATGCGACGATGACCGAGTTCAATCAGGCGCGTGGTGGCGGTTTGGGTGGCTTCGGCATCGTTCGGGCCGATGCAATCGCTTTCGCGGGAGGCGTTGTACCAGATGGTGGGAATGGAATAACGTTCAACGAGTTCGCCGACTGCAGGCGACACATCATGCATGAAGTTGACGAGCAGGCCATCAGAAGCCCATTCGCGAATGAGCTTGGGCGCATAGTCGTCGCCTTGCTGACCGAGTCGGGCAATGGTCAGGTGCATGTCGTTGGCTTGCAGGGCATCGTGGATGCCATCGAGCAGCGGTGAAGGCACGTGAGAGCTGCCCGCTTCACTGCTGAGTAAGAGGGTGGCTGCACCGAAGCGCCCGGTACGCATCGTGCGAGCGATGCTGTTAGGGCGATACCCCAACTCGCGGGCGACATGAATGATGCGCTCACGTGTTTGTGCGGAAAGGCGTCCGGTGCCCGTTAACGCATAGCTAACGGATTGCCGCGACACGCCACACTGCCGAGCGATGTCTTTGATCGTCACTGCCAAGTTGCACTGCCCCCACACGCGATGGGTTGGCCCCTAACTAATGTCACCGCGTGAGACCTGAATGTAACGTTCAACATCATAGTGTCAAGGTGAATACGTGCTGTTCTGTAAAGAAGTTAGAAGACGACTCGGTAAAGCAAAGCATGTGATCAATACACTTTGACCAGCTTGACACGCCCATCGTCGTCAAGGGTAATTTTCACGATGGGCTCGCCGCTGGTTCCGGGTACAGCGGACCACATATTCTCATGCAGCCAGGCAAGGACAGGCGTGGTCCAATGTTGCATTGAGGTGCGATAGTGCAGCACTTTCGTGGTGGCACTGTCATCCGGGGCAGGCGAAGGGGCACCGAGAATTTCGGTGATGCGGTCGGGGCTGTCACCTGCGTGAAGCCAGCTTGCACGCATTCGCAAGTTCTTCGCCTGCATCGCGTGTAACCACCAAGGCGCCGCCAGCAATGCGGTTACACAGCAAGCCACGATAATTAATCGGCTGACACGCTTGGTGTTCATGAGTCGAATCAGCATTCTTTAGCCTGCAAGAATTGCAGTGATGTCTTGGTTGAACTGCCGAGCTGCCGCAGCAACCTTTTCTTGCCACGCCGGATCGGTCGCTTCATCAAACGCAAATGTGATACTGCGCGATGCACTGACGAGCGCCCCTGTGCCATCGGGTTTGAAACAAGCCTTCACATCGTCGGCCGTGCCGCCCTGAGCGCCGTAACCGGGTACAAGGAACAACTGTTGAGGCATGAGTTCACGCAACTTCCCCGCGTCTTCCGGTTTGGTGGCACCGACAACCGCGCCCAGC
>JANQFT010000490.1 GCA_028277685.1 Phycisphaeraceae bacterium | reverse complement strand
GATCTTGGCCAACCCATCTCCATCTCGTGGGACTGGCGACTCGACGATCCTTTCACCGTCAGCAGCAATAACGACCGCATCAACTTCTTCGGTGACTCTTCCGCCTCATCCACATCCACCAGTTCATCCAACGCGTGGATCATCGGCGTCGCCCCCACGCACATGGGGCACAGCAACTTCTACTTCTACGACCGCACCAACGGCAGCTTCAATGCGGCGAACAGCGTGAACACCGGCATCGCGCTGACGCAAGGTGTGACCTATTCCTTCGACATCACCGTCAACCCTGCGGCCAGCACCTACGATGCCACCATCTCCAACGGCTCCACCTCCTTCACCAGCACCGACCTCGCTTTCCGCAACGCCTCATCCAACACGCAATACCTGCACTTCGGACAGAAGACGACATCCACCACCACCCAGCGCGCGTTCAGCCTCGACACCATCGAAGTGACCGGCTCCACCCCCGCCGCACCCGGGTACCACGGCATCTGGTACAACATCGGCCAATCCAATCCGCCCTACGGTCCGAAGTACGCCGGCGGCCTTGCCACCTACCCACAACAATCCGCGTCCATTGCCGCCTACAGCGAGATGCACGACAAAACCTTCTTTGTGTATGGCGGTACCGACGGCAACAGCAATCAACTCAAGAACATGATCGGTGTCTACGACCATGCCACCGGCCTGGTCAGCAAGCCCGAAGTGCTCCGCCACGTCGGCGGGCAGGATATCCACCAGTCCGCCACCATCAACGTCGACGATCAGGGTTACATCTGGGTGTTCGCCCACAGCCACGGCACCATCGGCACCGGTAACGTCTACCGCAGCGATAACCCCGGCGACATCACCAGCTTCAGCGAAATCAGTCTGCCCAGCAGTCTGTTCAACGGCGACCTGGCCTACGGCAACTCGTTGTATCGTTCGGGCGATGGTTTTGTGGAACTGCACAACATCTACTCAGACGGCCGTGCGGTGCATGTGGCCACCACACCCGATGGCACGAACTGGGATCAAACCAACACCACCGAAACGCGCCTGATCGACATGGGTGGTCACTACGCGCTGGCCCGAACCGATGGCAACAAGATCGCCATCATGGCCAACTATCACCCCGGCGGGAACCTGAACAATCGCACGAACCTGTATTACCTGGAATCGCTCGACTGGGGTAAAACGTGGCAACGTATCGACGGGTCGGCGGTCACATCGCCGATCACCAGCACGTCGGATAGTTCGCTGGTGTTCAACTACTGGGCGCAGGATGACCTGGTGTATTTGAAGAACATGGACTTTGATGCCGCGGGCAACCCAGTGTTGTTCTACCTGACCGCGACGGATGAAGATAACAACGGTCATCTGGCCGGGCCGCATGGATCGGGGGATGGTCGGCGCACGTTGCACACCGCGCGCTGGACCGGCTCCGCGTGGGAAATCCGCGATGCGTTCACCACCGATCACAACTACGACCACGGTGAGTTGTGGATCGATGACAATGGCAACTGGCACATCCTCGGCGCGTTCATCGATGGCGTGCAGGCTTGGGCGACGGGTGGGGAGCTTGGCCGTTGGATCAGCACCGACCAGGGACTCACCTGGCAACTGGTCCATCAACTGACCGACAGTGATCAATTCAACAGCACCTACCCCCGCCTGGTGGACAATGCGGACGACGACTTCTTCGCCCTCTGGGCGGATGGTGATGCGGTATCCCAATCCGAATCGCACCTGTATTTCACCAACGCGGATGGCACGAAGGTGTGGCGCCTGCCCACGGAGTTCGACGCGGATTGGGCCGCGCCCGAACTGGTGCGAGAGATCCCGGAACCGGGGACGTTTGTGATGCTTGGGTTCGCACTGTGCCTAGGCTCGCGTCGTGCCCCGGCACATCTCGCTTAAGCGAGACGCACCAACCCACCCATATCTCCGCCCGCGTTTCTCATGAGAGA
>JANQFT010000444.1 GCA_028277685.1 Phycisphaeraceae bacterium | reverse complement strand
CGATTCGCCCACTTCTTCAGTCGCCTGCGTGGTGCGTTCGGCGAGCTTGCGCACTTCATCGGCCACCACGGCAAACCCGCGGCCATGTTCACCGGCTCGCGCCGCTTCAATCGCTGCATTCAAGGCCAGCAGGTTGGTCTGGTCGGCAATGTCGTTGATCACGCCGATGATCTGGCCAATCTGTTCACCACGTTTACCCAGTTCGTTGATGGCACCAGCCGATTCATTGACCACATCGGCGATAGTCTTCATGCCGTCAACCGTTTGCTGCACGACCTGGCCGCCGTCGTTGGCCTGTTGACCTGCGGCGTCGGCGCTGGTGGCGGCATCACTGGATTTGCGGGCGACTTCGACCACGGTGCTGCTCATCTCTTCGACTGCACTGGACACCTGCGTGGTCTGTTGTGTCTGCTGCTGCATGCCCTGCGCCATCTCTTCCGATGACGCGGCAATCTGCGTGGCGGCACCAGCCACCTCGCGAGTGACACCAGCCACTTCAAACACCACATCATGCACCTTCTGTACAAACGCGTTGAACCATTTACCGAGTTCACCCAGCTCGTCCTTGCGGGTTTCATCCACGCGCTGAGTCAGGTCGCCTTCACCTTCAGCAATGTCCTTCAGACGATTCACCATGGCCTTGATGGGTTTGGTGATCGCGCGACTGATGATTAAACCAGCCATGATTGCCAACACCACCGCCACGACCGTGATCAGCAGGTTGGCCCGATGCATCAGCGTCATGGCCCCGGCCTGGTTGGCCCCGGCCTGATCGCTCCGATGGCCCAAGTGCGCTCCCAGGTTTTCCAGCGCTTTTTGCGTGCCTTTGAGTGCGGGAGCCGTTTCGGTTTCAAGAATGTCACGTGCTTGCGCCTGTGCGTTCGACGCTTCCTGTTCCAAGTGGATCGCGGCGTGCAGGCCGTGCCCAATAATATCCAGTGCGGGCAACGTAATCTCGTTGTAAAGTTTGGCCGCTTCCTCAAACGCCCCGGCCTTCAGCGCCTGATCAATATCACCGGCTGAAGCATGCAAACGACGATGTGCTTCTTTCGTACCATCAAGAAGTTCGCGCAACTTGGGTGATTGGGCCATTGCATCGGCACAAGCCTGGCTTTGCAGAAACTGACCGTAACCGCACTTGGTGGCCTCCTTCTGCACATCGAGCGTCTTATCGTGGGAAAGAATGGCGTTGGAAACCTTCTGGCTCCAGGTGGCATGCGCACCAAGTGCGTTCCACAGTGCTTCGGCCAGACCCTCGTGGCGCTGTTGCCATAGTTTGTCGATTTTCTGTGCAGATGTGTGCAAATGCACATGAGGAATCTTGGCCGCCTCGATCAACTTCGCGGCTTCGGGATCAGTTGCCTTCAGCGCCGCAGCATCCTTTCCACCCAACCATTTGCCTAAGGCACACTTGGTCGGATCGAGTTGCACATGCACACCGTCACCGTTTTTGACGAAGGTTCTATT
Source organism: Phycisphaeraceae bacterium (assembly GCA_028277685.1). Taxonomy (GTDB): domain Bacteria; phylum Planctomycetota; class Phycisphaerae; order Phycisphaerales; family Zrk34; genus JANQFT01. Next base: position 805 of record JANQFT010000444.1, on the reverse strand, counting down.
CAGCCCATCCAGCCACTTGTAATGATCGGTGATACGATCGCTCATGGCGTGTGCCAGATCACCCATTTGGTCGGCTTCCACCGCCGCATGATTTGCGCTTGCGGCCATCCGTTCTGACGTGATGTACATTGCGACTAGCAATAAGATTACCACGCCGAATCCGATCGCTAACTTCCGACCGATAGTCAAATTCATCATGATCAATTCTCCAGGCAGATGGCCCGACTACAAATGTCTGGTGCATCGTGTGTGCGTATCACCGATACGACACGACGCCGCAGATGCCTCATTCGCAGCATCGGATAAATCCGTATCAACATTCAGTACCTTGCAGAGAAAGAAACACACAAAACGTTCACATTCATCTATCATTGGGTTTATCGGATGCCATTCGATGACCAACGGTTAAACACTTTTTTCGAGCTTGAACTGCCCGACGAGTTGTTGCAGTTGCTCAGCCTTGCTGCTGAGCTGGGTGGCCGCTTGCGCGGCTTGGCCGGCACCCTCGGCGGACTGCTTGGTCACCGCGTTGATCTGCTCAACGTTGCGCGCAATTTCTTCACTCGCTGCCGACTGTTCGTCCGCGGCAGCGGCGATGCTTTGGATCATCGTCGCCACCCGATCCGAACCTTCCACGATCGCGCTGAGTGAATCGCCGGCCTGTTCGGCCAGTCTCACCCCTTCGTCCACGCGCTCGGTTCCGGTGCTCATGCGTTCGACGGCGGTGCTGGTTTCGGTCTGAATCGCCTTGATCGATTCGCCCACTTCTTCAGTCGCCTGCGTGGTGCGTTCGGCGAGCTTGCGC
>JANQFT010000080.1 GCA_028277685.1 Phycisphaeraceae bacterium | reverse complement strand
ACCATCGTCTGCTCACGCATCGCTCGTTTAAAACCCCGCGCTGGTTTGAATACCTGTTGACATTGTGCGGTTGCCTTGCCTGGCAGGGCGGGCCGGTCGAATGGGTCGGCGTGCATCGCCTGCACCATAAACACTCCGACTCTGACCACGACCCGCACAGCCCGAAGCACGGCTTCACCTGGTCGCACATCCTCTGGACGCTTCACCGCGAACTGTCCGGCATCCGCAGTACCGATGCGGCGAAAGACCTGTTGCGCGATCCATTCATGCGATTCATCAACCGCGTGTTCTGGTTACCGCAAGTGATCCTTGCGATTGCGCTGTTCCTGGCCGGCTGGGCGATCGGTGACATCTGGCTTGGCGCCAGTTGGTTGGTGTGGGGCGTGGCCCTGCGCACGGTGGCGGTGTTCCATGGCACATGGTTCGTCAATTCCGCCGCCCACACATGGGGCTACCAGAACTACCGCGACACCGGTGAACACTCGACCAACCTCTGGTGGGTGGCATTGCTCGGCTTCGGCGAAGGCTGGCACAACAATCACCACAAACACCCGCGCTCGGCCGCACACGGCCTGCGCTGGTTCGAATTCGACATGACCTGGTGGACCATCCGTGCCCTGTCGTGGGTTGGGTTGGCGAAGGACATCAAGCTGCCGAAGCCGCATCAACTGCCCGCGCGCCGCATCCCCGCCCGATAATCGCCGGTCCATCTTCATCCAGATCAAACCGTGCATCCTGCGCATGCGTCGGCTACCATGTCCGACTGTTTTTGACCGCAATCCACCGGCAGGAGCCGACCGATGCCTTCCAACGAATACGCACTCGTCGATGATCGCTACCCGCAACAACGTATTGTCCAGGTGGCGGAAGAACTGGGACTTGATGCCGATGTGATTTGGCCGCACGGGCATTACATCGCCAAGGTGCCCATCGATGAACTGGCCCGTCGCCGAAGCAAACCCAACGGTAAGCTGATTCTCGTCACTGCCATGTCGCCCACCAAGAGTGGCGAAGGCAAGACCACCACCACCATCGGTCTGGGCGATGCCATGCGTCGGCTCGGTAACAAGACCGCCATCTGCCTGCGCGAGCCATCGCTTGGACCGTACTTCGGTATCAAGGGTGGTGGCACCGGCGCGGGTAAAGCGCAGGTCGTCCCCGCGGAAGATATCAACCTGCACTTCGTGGGCGACATGTATTCGGTCAGCAAGGCGAACAACCTGTTGGCCGCGATGCTCGACAATCATCTGCAGCACGGCAATGAACTGGGCATTGATCCCCGCCGCATCGTGTGGCGCCGCGTGATCGACCTGAACGACCGAGCGCTGCGCGAGATCTTCGTCGGCCTTGGTGGTGTAAAACACGGTGTCCCCCGCAAGGATGGATTCAACATCACACCGGCTTCGGAAGTCATGGCGATCCTCTGCCTGGCGAAAGACTATCGCGACCTGGGCAAGCGGTTGGCCAACATCGTCATCGCTTTCACGTACAAGGGTGAACCGGTTCGCGCGAGGGATGTGCTGGCCGATGGCGCGATGCAGGTGCTGCTGCGTGATGCGATTCACCCGAATCTGGTACAGACCATCGAGGGCACGCCCGCCTTCGTGCATGCTGGACCGTTCGCGAACATCGCCCAAGGCACCAACAGCGCGGTGGCCACGCGTATGGCCCTGAAACTATCCGACTACGTGATCACCGAAGCTGGTTTCGGCACCGATCTGGGAGCGGAAAAATTCTTCCACATCAAGTGTCGTCTCGCGGAACTGAACCCCAGTGCCGCGGTGATCGTCGCCACCGGCAAGGCGGTCAAGCTTCACGGGCTGGACAACCTTGGCAAGCACATCGAGAACATTCGTCAGTTCAATCTCGAACCGGTCGTGGCCATCAATCGCTTCCCGAAGGATACTGATGCGGAACTCAAGAAGATCGTCAACTTCTGCCGCAAGCAGGGTGTGAAGGCGAAGATTGCCACGCACTTCCGTGATGGTGGAGCGGGCGCACTCGAACTGGCCAAGGCCGTGAAGGAAACCGTCGAAGCGCGTGGCAGCAAGAAGGTGAAGTTCCTCTACCGCCTGGACGCGCCGCTGAAGAAGAAGATCGAAACCGTCGCCAGGAAGATCTACGGCGCCGCTGGCGTGGATTACGACCGCACCGCCGAGATGGACATCGAGCTGCTTACCCAACAGGGCTTTGCCGACCTGCCGATCTGCATCGCCAAAACGAACATGTCCTTGAGTGACGACCCCACTGTGCCTGGTCGCCCGCGCGATTTCCGCATCACAGTCAACGAACTGCGCGTCAGCGCCGGTGCCGGTTTTGTGGTGGTGATCGCCGGCAACATGATGACCATGCCGGGTTTGCCGAAGGTACCGGCGGCAGCGCGAATCAAAGTCGACGCCAAGGGGCGTGCGACGGGTCTGGCCTAAGGATTACGGGCCACGAAGACGCGAAGGCACGAAAAAGCTTCCTTGTCGCCTTCATGTTTCGTGGTAGAGTTCGCTATTGTATAGAAGTAGTTCGCGTCGACTCGGCGCGGAGCCATTCATTGCGGGGACTGTGGCATGTTTGAAATCATACTTGGCGTATTCATGTGCGTGACTATGGGCAAGATCGCCAGTGCGGATGATCAGTCGGGGGTGGTGTGGGGGTTCATCACGTTTGCGTTCTGCCTGATTGCCATGCTCATCCCTTTGCCATTCATTCGACTGGGCATTGCGGGCGTCGGGGCGTTCGCCACCCTGATGGCATACAAGATGATTGGCAAACGCTGATTCACAACTTCTCGTTTCCGACTTCACCTTCCCCCGGTTCGTCGGCCACGCTGTCTTCATCGCGTTCGGTTTCGGCTTCCTCGTCGGCCATCTCATCGACGGTGACGGAAGTCGATTCCAGAATCCGATCGATGCGCTTGCGGAGGATCGGCAGCATCGGCACGTGATGGATGCGGCGAAGTTCCCGTTGACCGGTCGCGCTGTAAACGATCAACGTGCCTGCGCCGAAACCGAGAATGAATTCCAACAGGTCGGGGTATGTCGACCGCACTCGCTTCGCCCCGCGGGCCAGGGAATCTTCCGCCCGGCCCCACGAAAAGTGTTCGAACTCGTTGTGCGTGATCCGCCAACGGTTCTGCACCCGTGCCCACAGGAACATTACCAGGTAGGGCGGCAACAGAAAGATGCTGATGCCCAGACCGAACCCGCGGTCGTAGTGTACATCCAGGCCGTCCAGAAAATCATAAATGTGGCTGAACACCGGTACGTCCTGGCTGGCCCCAAGCCACAGCAGGAGGAACGTTACCATGGCGAACACGATTAGCCAGAACACCGAGTGGTTACGCTCTAAATCCACGCTGATGGTCAGTAGTACCAAGGCCATCACCGGCAGATAAAGCCAGCCGATGATCTCACCTTTGGTGGCGCTCGGGTCAGCGCCCATCACGAAATAAAGCAGCGGCCCCAGCACGATCAATGGCCAACAAAACAACAACTTCGGGTAACTGCAAAACGTCACCGAAGCCGGACGTGAACGGGTCGTCCCCTTGCTCATATCAGCACCTCGCGGAATTGATGTGTAATGATTGTCAGCCAAGCAAGACGAACCCGCAAGTACGCGCCTACACTTGGCCACCCCCGGAAGAGGATTGCTCCGGGCACATCAAGGAGATGCACGATGCGCGTTGGCCGTGGTGAATACACTTACGAATGGAACGACAACTGGGCCACACTGCCCGACAACCCGACATCCCAGGAGAATGGCCGCACACACGGGGTGGCAGTGACCCACGCTGGTAACGTGGTAGTGTTCTGCCAGGCGAATCCGGCCGTGCTCATGTTCGATCCCAACGGTAACCTGATCAACGCATGGGGTGACAACTTGCAGGGCGCACATGGTCTGACCCTGGTGCGCGAAGGTAATGGTGAGTTCCTCTGGCTCACCGATCAAACCACTGGTGAAGTTGTTAAGACCACGCTCGAAGGACAGCGCGTTCTCAATATTGACCAGCCCGACCATCCGGTTTACGCAGGCGATGATCCGGCGAAATACGTTCCTACCTGGGTGGCGGTCAATCCGATGAACGGTGACATCTGGGTAACCGATGGCTACGGTTCGGGCCACATTCACCGGTATACGCAAACAGGCGAATACCTTGCCAGCATCAACGGCAGCGAGGGTGATGTCGGCGCATTTCGTTGCCCGCACGGTATTGCATTCGATCCACGGAAATCATCAGCGGAACTGTACATTGCCGACCGCGGGAACCAGCGCGTGCAGGTGTACGATGGCGAAGGAAACTTCCTGCGTGTGTTCGGCAGCAAGACGCTGCACTCGCCCTGCATGTTTGATTTTCTGGGTGATCATCTGCTCGTGCCACAACTGTTTGCTCGGGTTGATGTGCTGGATGGCCATGATCAGCTCATCGCGATGTTGGGCGATAACGGGCCAACGGTCGATGTGAAAGGCTGGCCCAACCACAACATGGAAGGTTATCCCGAGCGCGTGCAGCCGGGCAAGTTCAACTCACCGCACGGTGCATGCTTTGCCTCCAACGGTGACATTTATGTTGTCGAATGGATTGTCGGCGGGCGCATCACGAAACTCGTCAAAGTCTGAGTCTTACGCATCTGTAGAGGAATGTGATCATGCAGCAATACGTCATGTCCAACGCCAACGATGGTTCCAACAACCCGCCGCGTCTGGCGTTGTATCTGAATATGGGAACGTTGAACGACCTGCCCGAATGGTCGGCCGCGCCGAAGGCTGAGGGTAAGCAACTGTACGAGGCGATTAAGGCCGCGGGTTACGAAGGTGTGCAGGGTGGCGACCCGAACCTGCCGCGTGAGGCTGGTCTGCAGTACGCCAGCAGCGGTCGAGTAAACACGGCGGAAGAAGCGGACAAACTCGGTCAACACCTGGCCAAGACCAACGCCATCGCCGGCACCGCGCACCTAGCGTGGGGGCTTGAGGATG
>JANQFT010000243.1 GCA_028277685.1 Phycisphaeraceae bacterium | reverse complement strand
GGAGGCGGGAGTCAGCAGGCGGCTTCGAGGATGGCGACGAAGTCGTCCGCCTTCAAAGAAGCGCCGCCGATAAGGCCGCCGTCAATGTCAGCCTGACCGAACAGTTCTTTCGCGTTACCGGGCTTAACCGACCCGCCGTACTGGATGCGAACCTTGTCGCCAATCGCTTCTCCCCATTCGAAGCCGAACTTCAAGCAGCGGCGAATGCGGTCATGTGCTTCCTGAGCATCGGCAGGCGTGGCGGTCTTGCCAGTGCCGATGGCCCAGACGGGTTCATACGCAATGGTGACACGGTCCATTTGTTCCGCGGTTACTCCGGCAAGGCCATATTCAAGCTGAGCCATATTGATCTGATGGGTCTGGCCGGCTTCGCGCTGTTCGATCTTTTCACCGATGCAGAGGATCACCTCCAGGCCGGCTTCGAGAGCGGCGAGGGTCTTGGCGTTGATCAGCACATCGGTTTCATTGATGACGTGGCGACGCTCGGAGTGACCGGTGAGGACGACGTCTACGCCGATGTCTTTCAGCATGGCCATGCTGACCTCGCCGGTGAAAGCGCCGTCGGCTTGGAAGTAGGCATCCTGGGCACCGAGCTTGATACCACTGCCGGCATCTTTGAGGGTTTTACCGACCATGGCCAGGTATGGGAATGCGGGGCAGATGACGACATCGACTTTATCGGTGGCATCAAAGCGGTCGGCCAGGGACTTGGCCAGCGCCACCGCATCGTCGGTGTGCAGGTTCATCTTCCAGTTACCGCCAACGAACGGCTTGCGTGCGGGCATAGCGTTCAACTCCGAATCAAACGGGGTAAGGGTCGAAATTAGCCCCGCAGTATACAGAAAATGGGAGGGAGGGCCAAAGGGTACTTACTTACGGTAATGCTTTCGGAGCGTTTTTGCGTCAGCCACGTCTTTATCGCGTCCGGTGGCCTCTTTATTGGCAATCAGGTCGTCCACGCCGATGACAGGTACCTCAGCAATTTCGTCATATGCGAAACTTGAACGACGTGAGAGTGCCTGGTCAAAATCTACCCCCCTCGATTTCGTTGATGATGTCGATGCGGTTGGGGGGGAAGCCGAACTGTACCACGCGGCCGGGGGTTGAGAAATCCTGTTGGTTGAATGACTGGAGGGGAGCACCGAAGTCGATGGGAGCTTGCCAGATACGTGAGGTGTTGTCCTCTGAACACCGTATACCCACAGATCGATATCGCCGGTACTCCGGGGCAGGTCATGAGCTGCCATCGCATAGCCACCCACCGCCATGAATTCAACGCCGCGTTGAGCGAACGCGGACAACATGTCTTTGAAGTGCGAAGATGCTCTTCGTTGCCTTCGTCCTTAAGGTCGCCCCCGTACTGGCCAGTCTCGACGGTGTATTGTTGGATTATATCATGCCCAGTTGGATTTGGTGCTTTGGATGGGTCCATCTACAATATTTGCCCTAATTCTCAACCAGCAGAATGCGGGACTTACCCATGCCCAGCAGTGCGGAAATTCGGCGGCAGTTTATTGATTTCTTCGTGAGCAAGCACGACCACGCGAATGTTGTCAGTTCGCCGGTGGTGCCGTATGACGATCCCACACTGCTGTTCGCCAATGCGGGGATGAACCAGTTCAAGCCGTACTTCCTCGGCACGGAAACGCCCGATCGCCCGCGCGCAGCCAACACGCAGAAGTGCATCCGCGCGGGGGGTAAGCATAACGACCTGGACGATGTGGGGCGTGATACCTATCACCACACATTCTTTGAAATGCTGGGCAACTGGAGCTTCGGTGATTACTTCAAAGCTGAGGCGATCGAATGGGCGTGGGAGCTGCTGACCGATGTGTGGGGCATGGATCCCAAGCGGCTGCACGTCACCTACTTCGAGGGGGATGAATCGGAAGGCCTCGAACCCGATAGCGAAGCCCACGACCTGTGGAAGAAATTTCTGCCCGATGACCACATTCACCCCGGCAACAAGAAGGACAACTTCTGGGAAATGGGTGATACCGGCCCTTGTGGTCCGTGCAGTGAAATTCACTACGATGGTACCCCGGACATCGACGGCGGAAAGCTGGTGAATCAGGATGACCCGCGCGTCATCGAAGTGTGGAACCTGGTGTTCATCCAGTTCAACCGGCGGCAAGACAGCACCCTCGAATCGCTGCCGGCGAAGCACATCGATACCGGCATGGGTTTCGAACGCATCGTCCGCATCCTGCAGGGCAAGCAAAGTAATTATGATACTGATGTGTTCACGCCGATCTTCGCGGCCATCCAGCAGGTGACCGGAGCGAAGGCCTACGCTGGCGACGGGGAGGGGCTGGACGACCCGGTCGACATTGCCTACCGCGTGATTGCTGATCACATTCGCTGTTTGTCGGTTGCGCTGGCTGACGGAGCGCACTGTGGCAACAAGGGTCGCGATGCAGTGCTTCGCAGCATCCTGCGTCGCGCGGTGCGATTCGGGCATCAGACCATGGGTGTGGAAGAGCCGTTCTTCTACAAACTGGTGCCGGCGGTGACCGAATCGCTGGGCGATGTGTTCCCGGAACTGGTGAAGCATGCGGATGCCACCACGGCGGAACTGAAGGAAGAAGAAGAAGCCTTCCGCGCCACGCTTGATCGCGGGTTGGTGTTGTTTGATGCCGCGGCTGATCGTGCGAAGCAGGCTGGTGCAACCAGCATCAGCGGCGACGATGCATTCGACCTCATGGCCACCTACGGCTTCCCCATCGACCTGACCAACGTCATGGCCGTTGAACGCGGTATGTCTGTCGACATGGATGCGTTCGAGCAACGCTTGAAAGAGCACGAACAGATCAGCCGTGGCGCAGGCGGTAGTGCCGATGCCAGGCAATCGCTGATCGACATCGTACAGAAGTCGAATTTCCCGTCGACCAGTTTCTGCGGTAACGATGAACTGGTGATCGATGATTCAAAAGTTCTCGCGACTTTCGCGCTGAAAGAAGACAGTTACGAAGCGGTAGATGATCTTGAAGTGGCGCAGGCTGGTGCCCTGGTGGTGGACACCACCCCATTCTATGCCGAGGCCGGTGGGCAGGTGGGCGACACCGGCGTCATCCGTTCGCATGAAGGTGCAGTGTTCAACGTGGACGACACCATCAAGGTGGGCGATGTGTTCTTCCATCTGGGCAAACTCGAAACGGCGAACATGCATCGCGGCAAGGCGTCGCTGGGTGAAGATGCCGAGATCATGCTGGAAGTGGATAGCACCCGTCGCCGCAGGATCATGAGCCATCACACCGCCACGCATGTGTTGAACCACAAACTGCGCGTTGTATTGGGCGATCACGTGCAGCAAAAAGGTTCGCTGGTGGACGATGAAAAAACACGCTTCGACTTTGCGCACAACCAGGCGGTTACCATCGATGAAGCGGAGAAGATTGAGCAGGGCGTGAACGTTGATGTGGAGGCAGACCTTGCCGTGTACGCCGGTGATGCTCCCCAGGAAGACGCCCTGAAAATCCATGGCCTGCGCGCGGTATTCGGTGAGAAGTACCCGCCGGTCGTGCGCGTGGTCAGCATTGGCGAACCCCCGGAAGTGTTACTGGAGAATCCAGGCAACGAGAAATGGGAAGACCTGTCCATCGAATTCTGCGGTGGCACGCATGTGAAGTCGACCGGCGACATTGGTAGCTTCACCATCATCAGTGAAGAAGCTGTGGCGAAAGGGGTGCGTCGGGTCACGGCGGTCACCGGTGAGCAGGCGGAAGTCGCGAAGAGCAACGGGCAAACACTACTTGGCCGTTTGGCCACCCTCAAAGATGGTGAGGCGGACAAACTCGCCCGCGCGGTTGCTGAAATCACGGATGCCATGGGCGATCAGGTGTTGCCACTCACCGTTCGCGCGAAGCTGCGCGATGGCATCGCTGATCTTCAGAAGGTGCTCAAAGAGCACGAGAAGCAGCAAAGCAAGGCCGCCGCCGGCCAGGTGGTGGATGTAGCCCGCGCCATCGCTGAACAAGCCGAAGGCAACGTGATCGTCTCGCAGGTGGAAGGTGCAGACGGCGCCACGCTGCGCACCGCGATGGATGTGATCCGCAAAACACATCCGGAAATGCCGATGTTGTTGGCGGCGGCATCGGAAGGCAAAGTGGCGCTGCTCGCTTCCGTGCCTGAAACGACCATCAAGCAGGGCCTGAAAGCCGGCGACTGGGTGCGCGATGTGGCCAAAGTGGTGGGCGGGGGTGGCGGCGGACGCCCCGACATGGCGCAGGCCGGCGGCAAAGATCCATCAAAGATTGATGAAGCGCTCGACGTGGCTCGTGCGTTTGCTCAAGCCAAACTCGGTTAACGCGCCTATCGTGGTGATGGACACGCTTCGCATCACGATGTGAACAACAGGCAAGGGGCAGGACTGTCATATGATGGATTCTGTTCGGTACGTACTCGATCAAGTCAATGTCATGTCGCTGGCCACGGCCGATGAGCATGGCACACCGTATGCAGCCAACGTTTATTTCGCTGCGGATGAGCAACTGAATATCTACTTTGTTTCATCCGCCAGCACGGCGCATAGTCAGCATGTGCTTAGCCGTGCGGAGGTGGCCATTACGATCTACCCTGAAGTGGACGGCTACAGGAAAATCCATGGTCTCCAACTCCGCGGGTGTGCTACCCCCGTTGCCGGAGATGCCTGGGAAGCGGCGTGGGAAATCTACCTGAACAAGTTCACCTTCGTGGCCAAGCTTGCCGCCATGGTGAAAAGCCAGCAGGTGTTCTGCTGTAAACCGCATTGGATACGTTTCATCGATAACCGCGTGGCGTTTGGCCACAAGTGGGAAACGGTCTGGCCTCCCCCCTCACCTTCCGGCCGATAATCGCAAGGGCGGGTGGTGCGCCTGCCACCATGTATCGTCGGCCAGCACCACAGAGGTTTCAATCTGTCGTGGGGGAATCGACCAGTATTCGCTGAGCAGTCGGTTCTTCGTCTGATCGTCCACCAGGCGGAAACCGTGCTTCTGGTAGAAGTGGATGGCCCATGATGCGGCCCGCCACGTGCCCATCAGCACCGGGCGATCAGCCAGCAGAAGCAGGTGACGCAGCAACTGGCTGCCGATGCCTTTGCGTTGTTCGCCTTGCAGTACATAGGCGTGGCGAATCAGCGAAACATCACCAACGTTCTGCAACCCCATCACACCAACCGGCCTGCCTGCGCGACAGTAGCCATGGAACGCCACCCTGGCATCCAGTTCCGCGCGAAGTTGATTCATGCTCATGTAAGGTTCGTGCCAGCAGTCATCGGGAATCGCGTCGCGGTAGATGTGTGCAGCGTCGTTGATGACATGCAGGATGTCATTCACATCACTCTCGCTGCAGGGGCGGATCATCAAGGCGGGGTTACTCCAACAAACTTGCCGCGGCCGCTACGATGTCATCGGCTTCGCTCATACGGCCGGCTCCGCTGGTGCGGCAAGCTTGCCAGCCTTCGTCTGGACCGATGAACTGGTAGTTCAGCGTATCGCGCAGTTCGGCCACGTTTTTCTGAGTGATGGGGTTGTTCCACATCTCGGTATTCATCGCCGGGGCGATGAGCACGGGTGTTTCGCGTGGCAGGGCGCATATCACCGTGCTCACCAGATCATCGCAGATGCCGTGCGAAATTTTCGCCAGCATGTTGGCGGTCGCCGGAGCAAGGATGACCAGGTCGCAGCCGCGGGCCAGGGCAATGTGCTGGGCGTCGAAATTTTCTTCCGCCTGCCACATCGAGGTGTACACCGGTCGCCCGCTCAGGGTTTGGAAAGTAAGTGGGGTGACAAAGCGCGTGGCCGCTTCGGTCATCATCACGGTCACATCGGCACCGACCTGGGCGACCGTGCTCACCAGTGAAGCGATTTTGTAACAGGCGATGCCGCCACTCAGGGCCACCAGGATGCGACGGCCTTTCAGCGCGGCAAGTTGAGGATTGGCCTCAGCCATGGCGTATCGTCCGTGCACAGCGGATGGCAGCGACAGGGCCACGGTCGATCAACGGCATCAGCAGATTGAACTACTCGAGGGCCTGATCGGGTGGCGTGACATTCGCGGCATTGAAGTCGATGGTGATCTTTTCTTCGAGCACCTCGGCAATGGCAACTTCCAGATCGCTGCGACCTTCGCGCTCGACCAATGGGCGTGCGCCTTCCATCAGTTCGCGCCAGCGGCTCTGAATCAGAGCTGTCAGCTTGAAACGGCCGCCCAGCTTGTCGACGATCTCATCGCCTTTGAGTGCCTCGATCATGTCGCGTCTCCTACGGTGGAAGTCGAGCCCCACATATTACCGTGATCCGCTGATATTGCCAAGCGTAGGTGCGAAAGAGCTTTTCGGCGGCAATTATCGGCGGATGTGGGTGACAGTGTGGGCGACGCTGATTAATGCCGAAATATACAGCATGAATGTTTTATAAATAGGCATTGACGATCTGATTATGCGAATGTACTATGCAGGCATGAGCCGTTTAGAGCTGGAAGTATCAATACTTGAGAATAGTAGTCAGATTCTGGGCAGCGGTCTGGAGCCTGAGGAACTGTTCGGGCAGATTGTAGCGCTGCTGCAGGAGCAGTTGGGGATCACCCGCTCGACCATGGTGTTGCGCGATGAGGCGATTGATCGGCTGCGCGTCGTTGCCGCGATCGGTCTGAGTGAGGATGAAAAGCGGCGGGGTCAGTACGAACTGGGTGAGGGCATCACCGGACAGGTGGTGATGACCGGCGAGCCGCGCATTGTGGCTGATATCGCGAAGGAGCCGGACTTGCTCGACCGCACCGGCAGCCTCGCGTCGGCTGAGGGCCAACA
>JANQFT010000543.1 GCA_028277685.1 Phycisphaeraceae bacterium | reverse complement strand
TTTAGTGCCTTGGTGGTTATTTTCCCCGGCCACTTGCAGCCAACCGACCAACCATAGACACTGTCCGGATGACTACTCTGGATAGTGCGACCAACCCGTCTGCTGCCGCCTTGCGCGTGTGGCGTATCGAGATTCATCCGGCCAACTCCGCTGACGATCCGACCGGCGCCAGCGTGCTGCACGACATCCGTGAAGCGGGCCTCGCCCCCGAGATTTCTGCTGTGCATAGCGCGCGAGTCTATCTGATTCAGGCGGCGTTCGATCAGGACACCGTCGAACGGATTGCCACAGAACTATTGGCCGACCCGGTGAACCAACGCTATCGTCTCGGCGCCACCCCGCGCGAGCAAGGCGTGCCTTTGATCGAAGTGCATTATCTTCCGGGGGTGATGGATCCGGTCGCGATGAGCACTACCGACGCGATCACAGAGATGCTCAGCACACAAGCCGCAGGCCGCAAGCCGCAAGCCGACGTTCAGGTCCGCACCGGCTTCCGTTACGACATGCCCGGGGCGACCGCCGAACAGGCCATCACCATCGCACAGCGGTTGCTGGCCAACCCGGTCATTCAGTCGATCAGCGACCTGCCCGAGTGGCCGCAGAAGTTCGTCGAAGGCTCGCCTTACGAGCTGAACGTAACGCACGTGGCGATTCGTGATCTGGACGACGAAGCACTGAACAAAATGAGCCGCGAGGCGCACCTGTTCCTTTCCCTGCAAGAGATGCAGGGCGTGCGCGATTACTTCCGCAGCATCGACCGCGACCCGACCGACATCGAACTGGAAACCCTCGCCCAGACATGGAGCGAGCATTGCGTGCATAAGACGTTGAAGAGCTCGATTCGCTATAGCGAATCGGGGGCCGAGGGCCTTGGGCCTCGGGCCGAGGGGTTCGCGAACAAGGCCGGTCACACGATCAACGATGATGGTTCGATCACGATCGATAACCTTTTGAAAAGCACCATTGCCGCGGCGACGCATAAGTTGCGTGATGAAGGAGTCAACTGGTGCATCAGTGTGTTTGAAGATAACGCCGGTGTGATTGAGTTTGATGAAACGGATGCCGTCTCGTTCAAAGTCGAAACGCACAATCACCCCTCGGCCATCGAACCCTATGGCGGCGCGGCCACCGGCATCGGCGGATGCATTCGCGATACCATCGGCACTGGGCTTGCCGCCAAACCCATTGCCAACAGCGACATCTTCTGCGTGGCCGATCCCACCATGCCCCCGGAAGAAGTTCCCGCCGGCGTGCTTCATCCAAGGAGGATTCTGAAACAGGTCGTGGCCGGTGTGCGCGACTATGGCAACCGCATGGGCATTCCCACCGTAAACGGCGCGGTGTGGTTTGATGATCGCTATCTGGGTAATCCGCTGGTGTTCTGTGGTTCAGTCGGTTTGATCCCGCGCGATAAATGCTTCGGCGATCCTCGGAAGGGGGACCGGATTATTGTGCTTGGTGGTCGGACGGGGCGCGATGGTATTCACGGCGCGACGTTCAGCAGTGCGGAGCTGACCGACACGCACGCGGATGAATTCAGCCATGCCGTGCAGATTGGTAATGCGATCACGGAGAAGAAAACGCTGGATGTGATTCTGCAAGCGCGCGACCCCCGGAAGGAAGATGGGTCGATCGGCGAACCGCTGTTCACCGCCATCACCGATTGCGGCGCAGGCGGTTACTCCAGTGCGGTCGGAGAAATGGGTGAGAAGATCGGCGCCAACGTGCAGCTTGACAAAGCGCCGCTGAAGTATGACGGGCTGAGCTACACCGAAATCTGGATCAGCGAAGCGCAGGAACGCATGGTACTTTCGGTGCCCCCAGAAAATGTGGACGCCCTATTGAAACTTGCCGCGGATGAAGATGTCGAAGCATTCGATCTCGGCGAGTTCGGCACCGAAAACGCGGAACTGATTCTGAACTACGGCCACACGGAAGTCGGTCGCATGTCGATGGACTTTTTGCATAACGGGATCCCGCAACCCACGCGCGAAGCGATGTGGAGCGGCCCGCTGAAACGGGCCACACCGACGACGCAGATCAACACCAAAGACCATGGTGAACTTCTGCATTCACTACTCTCCCACCCCAATATCGCCTCCAAGCATTGGATCATCCGCCAGTACGATCATGAAGTTCAGGGCGGCAGTGTGGTCAAACCGCTGGTTGGTCCCGCGATGGACGGCCCCGCGGATGCAGCGGTCATTCGGCCTAAACTTGATTCACAGCGCGGCGTGGCCATGTCATGTGGCCTTGCCACTGCATTCGGGGATATTGATCCTTACTGGATGACGCTGGCTGCGATTGACGAAGCAGTGCGTAACGCGATTTGTGTCGGTGCGGATCCTGCGCGCATCGCCATCCTCGATAATTTCTGTTGGGCGAAGTGCGATAAGCCGGACAACCTTGGGGCGCTCGTGCGTGCCGCCGAAGCCTGTTACGACGGTGCATTGGCCTACCGCACGCCGTTCATCAGTGGTAAGGATTCGCTGAACAACCAGTTCACGCGTGAAGATGGTTCGATTATTGAAATTCCCCCGACACTGCTCATCAGCGCAATGGGTATCGTGAACGACACGCACAAGTGCATCACCATGGATGCCAAAGCCTCCGGAAGTATCTTGCTTCAGGTCGGCGCAACGACAGGGGCGATGGGTGGTTCTCACTACAACATGCTGTCCGGTACTTCCGGGGATGACTTACCACAAGTTGATCTCGCACGTGCGCCGCATCAGTTGGCTACGGTGGCGAAACTCATCGCCGACCAACACGTGCGCAGCGCGCACGATTGCAGCGAAGGTGGCCTGCTTGTGGCTGCAGCGGAAATGGCATTCGCCGGTCGTCTTGGGTTGGAATTGAACTTGGCCGGCGTGCCGCGTGATGGCGCGATGGATGACACGGCATTGTGCTTCGCGGAAACGCCGAGCCGCATCTTGTTGGAAGTTGCACCGAATCATTTCCATGACGTGGCTAAAGCGCTGACCGAGGCGGGCGTGCCGTTCGGGCAGATCGGCACGTTCAACGATGGCGGCCGACTGACCGCGCAAAGTGAAAGCGCAGGGCAGTTGGTCGATGAATCATTGGATGATTTGCGTCAGGCGTGGCTGACTCCGCTCGACTGGTAAATCAGCGCTTTCACTGGTCCAACTGCGCGATGACTTCTACGATGCTGCATCGTTAGGGGGTTTGTTATTGGGGTGGTGACCTTCGCACGCTTGGGCGAGGGCATCACACATCGACAACCTGGTACAACCATAAACAAGAGGAGCCACGATGTTTCTGACTACGTTAGCGCAGACGACTGCGGAACAGGCCGCGGTGATGAGTGAGGCAGGCAAGGATGCGGTCGAGAAGATCAACGAAAAAGCCAACGAGCTCGCCACGCAAACTCCGCCACCGCCCCCGGCTGATTACTTCCAGGACTACGCGGTGCCGGCCATCAAAGTCATCATCATTCTGGTGGTGGCGTGGCTGATCGCCAGTTGGGTGGCCACCATCGTGACACGCGCCTGTGAAAAGAGCCGCCTTGAAACCACCCTCGCCCGCTTCTTCGGTAAAGTGGCCAAGTGGTCGATCCTGGTGATGGCGGTGCTCAGTGTGCTCAGCGTGTTCGGCGTGGAGACGACGAGTTTCGCGGCCGTCATCGGTGCCTCTGCCCTGGCGATCGGTCTAGCGTTTCAGGGCACGCTCAGCAATCTGGCGGCGGGCATCATGTTGCTTATCTTCCGGCCGTTCAAAGTGGATGACGTGGTGAACGTGGCCGGCGAAACCGGCAAAGTGCATGAAATCGATCTGTTCAACGTGGTGATGGACACACCGGACAACCGCCGACTGATCGTGCCCAACGGTTCGGTATTTGGTTCCACGATCGAGAACATCACCTACCATCCGACGCGCCGTGTCGATGTGGCGGTAGGTACTGAATACACCGCGAACCTGGATGAAGTGAAGAGCGTCTTGCTCAACGCGGCTGGTAAAGTGGAAGGCGTGCTTGATGATCCTGAGCCGGTGGCTTATCTGTTGGAGTTGGGCGATTCATCGATCAACTGGTCGGTGCGTGTGTGGAGCAACACGGCCGACTACTGGGCGGTGCGCGAGAAACTGACCCGTGAGGTGAAAATGGCGCTGGACAACGCGAACATCGGCATCCCGTTTCCGCAGATGGATGTACACCTCGACGGGCAGGTGAGTCAGTCGGCGTAACCCATGCAGGTCACATGGGAAGGCGAGGCTCCCGCCGAGCCGTTTCAGCATTCGCTCCGGCTCAGCGGGAGCCTCGCCCTCCCCCACTCTGAATAAACACGAAGGACACAAAGCAAATGAATGCTTTGTGTCCTTCGTGCCTTTATGTGCTTCGTGATGTAGATTTATGTCGACGGGATGTTCACACCCAGTTCTTTGGCCTTGGCCATCGCCTGGTCGACCAGCTTTTTAATCTCGGGCATCAGGGCGTCGAGTTCCTTCTTCAGATTATCCACGGTGCTGCCGTCGGCGTTTTTGAGTGATTCCACCTTCTTCACGGCAGTGGCCAGTTTATCACCGATCTGATCCATCAGTTTTTCGAGCTGGGCGTCGGCCTTATCCTTCGCCATCTTCTTCAGGTTGTCGACTTGGCCTTGTACGCTGCTGAGTTGCGAAACGTACTTGGTGGCGTCGACGGCGGAAGAAACGTTCTTCATCATCGAACCGAGATCACTTTTCTCACCTGAACTTGGCGGCGCGGGGGTTGATTCTTCTTCGCTACCACAACCGGTTACCACCAAGCCCATCGCCAGCACCGCTAACAATAGAAGTCGTGTCATGTCCAGCTCCTTGTGCGTTAGGAAATTATCGGTACCCACTGATCGTGCGGCATTGTATCCAAGGCGTTCAAGCCAATCACAGAATATTTGGTTGCTACCACGAAAATGGGAAACCAGTGTGCACACGCGTTTTGCACAAGGTCAAGTGGGGGCTGCTTTTCGTCGATGACACGATTACCGTTGCACCACTCGGTGCGGTTGATCCGGGAGTCAGTTTGCAGAGCAGGACAAAGATGAAAATCACCTCACCACGCACGTATGCATTCACACTGGTCGAACTCATCATTGTGGTCATGATCATTGCCATCATAGCTGCCATTGTGATCCCGCGGTTCAACGACAATTCCAGCGGTGCAGAAGAAACCACGGTGAAGAACAACCTGCGCGCCATGCGCGTGATGCTCGAACGTTACAAAGCCACGCATGGCGATTATCCCACGGAAATCGACGGCAGTTGGTTTACTGGTGGCAGTGTGCCCGATCATCCGCAAAACACGTTCGGCGTGGATATGGTGGAAAATGTTTCCACTGATGGTTCGACCGATCCCGCCGTCAAGATTCTTGATGCCGATGCAGACGGTGCCTATTGGTACAACGCCGCCACCGGCAAGGTGAAGGCGCGCGTGCTGTATCAGGGAAGTATCGGAGCGACCAACACGTTGTACGCCGAAGTGAACGGCGACAACTGACCGATCGCTGATACATTCACGTTAATTATTCACCGTGGACGGTCAGCGCTTTGATGACGCGGCCGTCTGTCCATGTGCCCACCTGCAGCAGCGCATCATCCACCTCAAGCACGTGCCCTGCGAATGCTGCCTCACGCAGCGCATCAAACAGTTTCCAGAAACCGTTGTAGTCCAAAGCGTCAGCCGGATAAGGCCCTGTAACATCATTGCCATTCACGACAGTC
>JANQFT010000528.1 GCA_028277685.1 Phycisphaeraceae bacterium | reverse complement strand
ATTTGGCCACATCGGAGTCACTCTCAGCCAATTGGTGCAGCGGGCTGAAATGGCATTGCATCGAGTTGGCGCTTGATACCGAACAAGGTATCGCGTCATGTTGGATCAACGGCGTCATGCGCGATCAGGTGAACGGCAACTTCGTCGCACTGGTAACACACACGCTGGAGTTTGGTGCGGTCTTCAAAGACTGCACCACCACCGGCGAGATGCATCTCGATGAATGTCTGCTCGCCACGCAACCCATTGGTCCGGTGAACATACCGCCACAGGGCGATCATGCGGACGATCCATCACGGTGGCTGGTGATCTACAACACGGCCAGTGAAGATTCGTGTGCGTGGGTCGAAGCCTATCGCATTGCCAGGGATATTCCGTTTGCCAACCTGGTCGGATTATCACTGGCCAGTGATGAAACGATCAGTGAAGCGGAGTTTCACGCATTGCGTGAAGCCATTGATCTCTATCTGACGCAACATGGTTTGCACGAGCAGATCATAGGCATTCTGTGCGGGTATGGTGTGCCCGGTCAGTTTTCCGTCGGTAGTGGGCTGCATGAATCTGTAGCGGGTCAGTTGCAGCGCAGCGACGGGATGCTTTGGCCGGTGGGCAATGTGTTGGGCCAGGGCGAATTGTCGCGACCAACGCATGTGGCGCTGGCAGGTCATCGGTTAATCGCACGCATGGATGGCCCCACGCTGAATGATGCACTCGGCCTGATCACACGCAGCCAGGCCGTCGAGTCCGCCAGTGTGGAGGCAGACAACCTGACCCTTTGGCTGGATCCGGTGGTCGCTACCGATGAAGGACAGGTCAAGATGCAGCAAATGATCGATTGGGGTGAAGGTGCCAATCGTCAGTTGCTTCGCATTCCGCATGAGCAGACGCAGCCAACCGTTCCCGCATCTGATGTGTCGTTTTCATCGATCGATCATGATGGATTCTTCTGGGGATGGCGGGCGGCCGTACCCTCCGCTGGATTCTTTGGTATGCCTGCGGGGTTGCGTGTGTGTTGTGCGCAACTGAACGAAACGATACCGACGACACCAACGTTGCGGGATGCCGGCAGCACAAGCTGGGCGATGTCCGCGCTGAACGCGGGGTACGCGACGGTTGTTGGAAGCAGTAGCGCGTTCAGTGTGGATGCCGTGCCCTCGGTTGACAGGTTCTTCGCTGCGCTGCGTCAGGGATGGACCATCGGCGAGGCTTGGTTTGTCGCCAGTCCGGTACTACGCGAAGGACTCGTGTTGATCGGCGATCCGTTGATGACCGTGTCGCTGCCCAAAGCGGGCTGGAACATCTACGGCCCGTTTGTGGAATGGGGTGATGTGGATTGCGTCCAACCCATTGCCGCGTTGCGTGAAGATGCGTGCGTTCTCGCAATCGATGCCGCCCTGCAGCCGACGGAGCATGAAACATCCATCTACCTCATTCGGCGCGTGGATAACGCAGGCAGGGAGGAAACGGGAGCCACCCATGTGATCGTGCAGAACGTTGAGGGCAAAGCTGTTGTTCCTCCCGTCAGCCCAACGCTGATTGAGCATCATCAACAAGGTGAGAATTGGGCACTGACCTATTCTGCTTGCAGGCCGTTCGGTGAGTCAGGCATCGAACGCGTGCAACTGGTGGCCCAGGTGATAGGTGAGGCTGAACAGGTTGTATTGGCTGATACCGTCGGTGCGCAGCGTTCACACGTGACGTTTGTCCACCAGCCAGAAAATGAACCGGTGCGCTATCGCCTGCAAGTGATCAACCAGGATGGCGTGCACGCATCCAGTACCTGGTCGACGTACCTGGCGAGGTCGCAGGCCGTCACAGGCAGCGTTCAACTGTTGCCCACTGAATCAACGGAGGACTTCTCGTGAGTACTGCCACACTGGCTGCGCTTCATGAAGGTGATAGAACGAGTCAGCGTCCTGCGGTGCCCCTTGTGTTTTTGAATGGACGTTTCTGTGCAAGTGCACAGGTGCGTTCGCTGGTGATGTCCGGTCCTCTGGATACCCGTACCGCCAGGATTGAAGTGCAGGATGATCGGTGGCGCGCCTTGGTCGGATCGTCCCAAACGGTTCGCATTCTCATGCCTGAGCAACTGTCCACGGGTGAGAACCATCTGGTTCCGCTGCTGGAAGGCCGCATCGACACCAGTTCAAGTGATATGTCGGATGCGCGGCACCATCACCACATTGCTGCCCACTGTGATTGGTCCCATGACCTGGAGCGCCCGTTCGAGATTGGTACCGCTGGACGAACGTTCGGTGAAATCCTGGAAGAGATTGACCAGGCATTTGCGTCTGGCATTGAGCGAACACTGCTCAGTCGTGAATTGCTGGGGCAGGTGGTGGCCTCCCGGGTGATCGCCGGTACGTTGGGGCAAGTTCTCAGTGAGCTGGCGACGGAACATGGTCTGTATGTTCAGCGAGAGATGCAATGGTCAGCGGGGCGATACCACGAAAAGCGCATGTGGCGTCAGACGGAACATGGTCGTCCGTTGGTATTGCGTCGCACGGACCTGGCCAATCCGGCAGGGGTGTTGAAGGCGATCGCTGAACGGTATCGGTCAAAACGGCCCACCAGGCACATTGCGCGGGTGGCGGGCCAAGTGGTGGAATCAACTTTCCATTTGGCAGCAGGTTGGGAGTCTGTCTCGGAGGGGAAAGCGGATTCAGAGTACGTGCGTTCCACAAGCACCGGTTTTGATTCTGTTCGCAACACATATCGACTTTGGCTTCTCAACGAAGACGGCCTGATCGACTCAGAAACATTCGATCTGGCCAGCCTGTTTGGTGAAGACCGCGAAATCCCCGCTTCGCCGTTGCGTTTTCTTCCCCCGCTGACGCACGATGAACATGGCCGGCGGCTTGATGTGGTGGTGCAGGTCAGCCTCGACAGTGGAAACACATGGTTCGGTTATGCAGGGCAGCACATCGTGCTTGAGGATCGTGCGGGTGTGTATTTATCAGATGATGCTTTGCCATCAGCTTTCTTTGATGCCGCAAAAGTTGGTAACGCGCAGATACGCGTTACCGCCTCACTGCAATCGCCATTGCCTTTCGAACAGACCCGGTGGGTGGGAAATCCATTTGCCGGTTCATTTGACACGCAACCCCATGGACTGGGGAACCGATATGCCTGGCGTCGTGTGTTGCCCAGCAGCATTTATCACGATGCAGTTCGCAACCATCAGATGGCGGCAGACGAATGTGACGATCGTGTGGCCATGCATGACTGGTTGGTGCGCAGATCGCTCGAGTTTGTCGAATTGTCAGGCACGATCAAGGTGACCTGCGCTCAGTTGATGCCGGGCATGCGAGTGGGTGACCGACTGATGCGCCTGGCTGATCGTGAATACAAACACAATCCGTTGAGGTTTCAGCGTGTTGAGCACGACCTGATGCGAGATGTGACCTCCATCACGCTTGCCGGATAAGGAGTCAATTGATGCTGGAAACGATGGTGCAATTTGGTGTGGCAGGATTGATGGGAGTGCTTTGGGTGTGGGAACGTACGTACAGCCGGCGCAGGGAACGCCAACTCTCCGAAGCGCATGCGCAACTGATGCAGTGCGATCAGCAGGTATGGGTATTGGTTCGCCTGGTCCGACAGAACACCCGCGCCATGACAGAACTTCAGCAGAGCCAGCAGAGAATGAATGAACTATTGGAGGGTATCAGACATGAGATGGCGACAGATCATCGCGCTGCCTAGCGCGTTAGTGGTGGCGCTTGCTTTAACCGCAGGATGCAGCAACCCCGATTCCGTTGATTCACTTCTGCATGTGGTGGATCAGGTACTCGCAGATGAGCAACGGCTACTGAATGAAGACGCGGAACGTCAGACAGCCTGGCTGGATCAACAGAGGCAAACATTGGCTGCCGCGTTCGATGCAGACATGCGCGATCGCGACCTGACCATTGACTGGGTACGCAGGCACACTGCTGCGTATGTTGCGGCACGCGATGCGCTCACTGAACACAGTGCATCATTGGAACAACAACGCCAGGTTCGGCTGGATAATCTGGCCAAAGCGCAACAGCTTCAGCAACGTGCTCGCAAGATCCTTCAACGCCATGATGAGGTACTCGGTGTGGCAGGAAATCTGCGTGACTGGTTCGATCGTCACACAACCACATCCAGAGAGGAGAACCGATGACTCGCCCCAACACACAACACCTGCGCCAGATTGTGGCTGATCGCCTGGATATTCATTGGACGCAGTTTGCCCGTGAACATCAGCATCTGGCGGCGGCCATCGAACGCACACGCCTGGTGGATTCTGCGGTGCGCAGCATCACCAATGATCCGTCCTACGTGCACGCCCAGAAAGCAGCCACGCAAGACGAAACTTTTCTGGACGGCATGGATGGCGTGACTGCTCTGGCGGATCGATGGGTGCGTCGTTTGCTTGGTTTGTGATCAAAACAAAGGAGAAAGATCAATGAAAAAGTTCACATCGCGAAAGTTCATCACCACGCTTGCGGCTCAGGTTGCCTCGCTGTTGGTGCTCTTCTGGCCCGAGCATCAGGACACGATCGCCCAGGCAGTACAGGGTACAGCGGCATTGATCGTGTTGGGGATCTCATCTTTGGGTTACGTCTCTTCCGAGGCATCGATTGACCGATCCAGATATGAACAGACAAAACCTTGAACGAACGGGCCTGGCGTTCTATCCTCGATGCAT
This sequence comes from Phycisphaeraceae bacterium, assembly GCA_028277685.1. GTDB lineage: Bacteria > Planctomycetota > Phycisphaerae > Phycisphaerales > Zrk34 > JANQFT01. Next base: position 10,881 of record JANQFT010000528.1, on the reverse strand, counting down.
GGCTGCTCGCGTATTGATGGTGTGTTGGACCATGATTTACCTGTGTGCTGCAGGTTGCACTGTGGTGCGTATGAAGGGTGAACCTTTGTTGACAGAGAATGCCGATCGCATCGATTGGCCATTCATGCCTGTCGCCATGCGACTTCATCCGTTTACCGCAGTTGAATTCGACGAGATCAACCAGCAGGTCGTTCTCGATGCCCGGGTCGAACTGCTTGACCGCGTGGGGGACATGACCAAGGGTGTAGGCAAGTTTCGACTTGAAATGTACAGCGCATCAACCCGGGCATCGTCCAGTCGCGTGCAGGATGAATTGCTGTATGTGTGGAATGTGGAAATGCTCACCCTGGCGGAGAACCAGCAGTACTACGATCCCATCACCCGCACGTATGCTTTTCGCTTGAAGATGGATCACGTACCACCGCCGGGAACACGAGTGCGTTTGTTTGGTCAGTTCACTGACACCATCGGCCAGAGACTTGAAGATTCATCGAATCTCGTCATCGGTCGCGCTGATCGTGATCAACCTGATGCGGGTGAATAACTTCAAGATGACGTGTCAATCACCGCACGTACCTGGTCAATCAGCGATTGAGCCGCCTGCTCATTCGGCGCCTCGGCAATAATGCGCATGATCGGTTCAGTATTGCTGGCCCGAACGTGAGCCCACATGTTCTCAATGTCGATACGAATGCCATCCTGTAGATCGATGGTTTCGTTGCGGTAGTGCTCTTCCAGTTTTGCGACAGCTTGCGCCGCCATGCCCTCTTCGATCGGTGTTTTCTGCTTGATGATGGTGTACGCGGGAATTTGTGCCACGAGTTCACTGACGCTTTTCCCGGTGCGGGCCATGAGTTGCAGCACCAGTGCGATGCCCACCAGGCTGTCGCGAACGTAGCCCACCGCCGGCCAGATCACGCCACCGTTGCCTTCGCCACCGATGATCGCGTTGACCTGGCGCATCTTGTTCGCCACGTTTGCTTCACCGACCGCAGAGCGATGGACTTCACCACCCGCCGCTTTGGCCACATCATCCAGCATGCGCGAGCTGGAGAGATTAGCCACCACGCTCGCCGGCTGATCGGCAGATGCAAGTAACGCCATCGCACAAAGCACCAGGGTGTATTCTTCACCGATGTATCGGCCCGTTTCATCCACGATGGCCAAACGATCAGCATCCGGGTCTTGCGCGAAGCCAATCGCCGCGTGATGCTGGGTCACGGCATCGCACAAGCCCGTTAAATTTTCCGCCGTGGGTTCTGGTGAATGGGGGAATTGGCCGGTCGGTTCTGCAAACAGGTGAGTCGTGGGGACGCTCAGTTGTTCCAGCATCAGGGCCGTTTCCGGGCCACCCGCGCCGTGTACCGACTCAAGCACGATGGCGGGCGCATGCTTGCGAATCAACGCCGCATCGACTTGCTCCAGCACAAGGTCGACATGAACCTTCACGGCGGTGTCGTCCGACTGCACGGTTGCACGTTGTGAGGGATCAACGCGAATGACATCGTTGCGGTGGAAACGGTCGATGATTTGTTGAGCCTGATCGGGCGGCGGAGCCACACCATCGTGGCGCAGTGCCTTGATGCCGTTCCACTGCCCTGGATTGTGGCTGGCGGTGATGACCATCCCGCCGTCGGCGCGCAGGTGTTCGACCATGACGGCCACGCCGGGTGTTGAGAGGATGCCGACGGTCGTCACGTGGCACCCGGTCGAAAGCAAACCGCGCGAAATGGCTTGCTCAAATTGTTCACCAGAGGGGCGGCTGTCGCGTCCGAGAACCACATGGGGGGCACGGTTACCTGTGGTTGTGACCAACCAGGAGCCATAAGCCGCGGAATAACGCTCTGCCACATCCTCGGTGAGTGATTGCCCAATCAAGCCTCGCAGGCCACTGATCGACAGCATCAAGGGAGCATGATTCATCAACGTTCTCGTCACACGGTTATCGGTAGTACTTCAGACAGAATGGGCAGCGTAACCGATCGCCCAACTGCGTCAATATACGCCATGCCAATGCAATACCTGTCGCTCACAGCATCACTTAAACTCATCCGTAGGTTTGGCCGATGAGCACCATACAAGCTCTCGGTACGTCCCGAGGCCCGTGTGTAATCACCGCATTGCGACAGGTAGCCCCGGCGCATGCAAACAGTCCGCATATCGAACTTGAATGAAGGTGACCGCTTCGAGCAGGCGCTGTTTTTGCCGTCTGGTCAGAAGTTGCTCACGCCGGGCGTTTCTTTGTCGCGACGTCATCTTCAGATGTTGTCGCGGCAGGCGGTCACCGAGTTGATCCTTGCAGATTCCCTCGATGAATTGGCGGAAGCCGGCGTGCTTGCGCGATACGACATGTCGCAGGTGCGGGTCGGCCAGGTCGCTGAACAGGACCTGATTGCTCCAGGTGGTGCCTTGCTTGTCGAGCAGGGCCAAGCGTTTGAAGATCATCACCTGGCTTCCCTGGCCGATGGCGGGTTCGTCACGAAGGGCAGTGGTAAAAGCGAAACGACAACGCGGCGCGACCGCATGCTCATGGCTGATCTTGCGGTACAACAGCTTGAAGAAGCCTTGCCGCAACTGGAACTGCGTGTTCGCCCGGAACAGTTGGAAATCTGGGACATGCACAATGTGAACGACCGCATCTGGCCCAGCCAACGTGTTGTTCGCGCAAAGCGGGATGGCATTGTGGATGAACTGCAGCGCCTGTACACCGAGATTGCTGCGGGGCATCAAGTGCAGGTGAACGCATTCACGGTGATGGTTGAAGACCTGTTGGATGATCTGCTGAATCATCGTCAGCAGTTTCCGCAGTTGGCGTTGATGTGCAGGCGTCAGGAAGATTACCTGCCTGATCATGCGTTCACGGTCGCCGTGTTGGCCATGGCGATTGCGGCGCAGATGACCTGGTCGCGTGAGCATGTTCGCCTGATGGGCCTGGCCTCACTGGTGTTCGATCTGGGTATGCTGCAAGTGCCCAAGCGAATTCGTATCGGATCGGGGGAACTGTCAGATATTGATCGCAACATGGTGCATCGTCATCCGGTGTTTGGCTTGTTACAACTGGAACTGATCGAAGGTGAACCCACGCTCATCAAGCTGATGGCTTACCAGCATCATGAGCGCGAAAATGGTTCAGGCTATCCATGCGGCATCCGGGGCGACCGTATCTGCGATTTTGCCCGGGTGCTGGCCGTGGCAGACGCCTTTGCCGCGCAGACCGCACCGCGCAGCTTCCGCAAGATGAAGCTTCCCTATGTGGCCATGGAAGAAATGATTCGTGCCGCAGCCAGCAACGAATTCTACAAGCCGGCAGTACGTGCCTTGGTTCAGGCGGCAGGCCTGTTTCCAGTGGGATCGTACGTGAAGTTGAGTAACGGCAAGTATGCACACATCATTGCGGGCAACCCCAACCATCTGGATCGCCCGGTTGTTCAGATACTGAATCGCGATGCGACCCGCATAGGCGAGCCGGTCGACCTTTCTCGCATGTCCCCGGAAATGCTCTCGGTGGTTCGTCCCGTACCTGGTCTGGACGAGACTGAACCGCACGAGTGATTGTTACTCCGGGCGGGGCTATACTCTCTGCCATGTATCATCTGGAAGTTGAACGTCGCTTCCTTGCATCACACGCGCTGACTTTGGGCGGCGTGGTAGAGGATGTGCACGAACACGATTGGCGGGTGCGGGTGCGCGTGAGTCGCCCACAGTTGGATGACGATGGTTTGGTCATGGACTTTCATGAGTTGGAGCGCATCTTAGAAGGTGTCATCGCACCATTGCGCGGCAAGAACCTGAATGACGTGCCGATGTTTGCCGGCCGTAATGCCTCGGCTGAACATGTGGCTGCGTGGTTGCACGCTGGTATTGCCGATCAACTGCCGCCGGAGATTCGTTTGACCGAACTATCGGTGTGTGAGGCGCCCGATTGTTGGGCGGTGATCACATCAGACGATTGACAGCGGATCGGCATCGCACTTCGATACGTTTATTTTTACACTGCTACCGATCAAGTTTTTGAGGCGACGCTTGAGGATGGGCAGGTATCCGCGTTCGGTGTTGGTGTGGTCGGTCAGGACGACGACCGAACCAGCTTCCGTCTTTTCGAGCACATCATGGTGACGCATCTCACCGGTCAGGTATGCGTCGGCCTGTACCGATTCAAACAAAGACCCACCCGCACCGGGGCAGACGGCGATGGTTTGGATCGTCTTGGCACGTTTTGCCGCAGGGGGTGCAGCCACACGCACCTGTGACAGGCCGCATGTTTGTTTGGTGCGTTGAACGAAGGTGGCCAGCGAAGCAGGTTGCTTGAGTGTGAGGATTCGCCCCGCACCAGTTTGATTCACGGGCTTAGGCTCAAGGGCGTAGACGTCCCATGCGGGTTCTTCGTAGGGATGCGCATGCGTAAGTGCCTGGGCTACGCTTGGAAGTACGGCGGGAGAGCAGACCATTTCCAGGCGCGTTTCATCCACGTGTTCCAGCGTGCCGCGCTGACCGACGGTGGGGCAGGTTGACGCGCCGCCGAGGAACGTGCCCTGGCCCTCCAGCGCATATGAGCAGTGGCTGTAATCGCCAATGTGCCCGGCTCCGGCGTTGGCCATGGCGTTACGGAGTTTTTCGACGTGACTGCTGGGGGCAAACACAACGACTTTTAACGCTTGCTGTTGGTCGTTGCGTTGTGTTTGGTGAATGGGTTGCGTGGTGCCGCGGCCTAGTCCATCGCATAGCCAATCGCACAGGCCGCCTGGTGCGGCATCGAGTGCGGTGTGGGGTGAATAGATGGCCACGCGATGTTCGATCGCTTGCAGCAGGATGTGTTGCTTCACATCGTCGGTGGTCAATCGTTTCAGGCCGGAGAAGATGGGGGGATGATACGCGATGATCATCTGCGCTTTTGTGGAAAGCGCTTCGTCCAGTACGACCGTGGTCAGGTCGATGGTCAGCAGTAACCGCGTGATGCGTCGGTTGCGCGACGGTTGAATGAGTAACCCGACGTTGTCCCATTCTTCTGCAAGGTGCAGGGGGGCGATGGCCTGCATCGCGGCAACGATATCACCCAGGGGTTTGCTCATGGCGTTGAGTGTACCGTCGGACTGCCAAATGGGGGAGTGCCTACTGTATGGTTGAAGCAGGATTACGCTCAGCCCCCGGTGCGGTTGGGCCGACTTCCGTGCGCGGGTTGGCTTGGCGGTAAGCTTCCATACCGGGTGGTTCAGGGAAGACGCGTTCAGGATCAAGCCCAATCTGCATGGCCTGCCGGTAGAGAGGCGTGCGGACGCGATCGAAAACGCGCCGCTTGGCCCCATCGGGAATGTTCCGCCAGATACGAGCTTTCAACAGCGGATGTGCCACTTGCGGGCTCTGTGTGAGCAACTGATACAAGGCATCAGCTTTCATTTCCGCCAAGGGGGGCAGCCCCATGCGGTTACGCACGGAGGTGTTGTAGGTTTCGCGATTCTGCTTCTTCTGATACCAGTGGTACGCTTCTTCAGCCAGGGCGTTCCATCGTTGGGCGATTTCAGCATTGCCGTTCGCATAGCCCTGGATCAGGGCTTGCGTGAGATTGCCGGTGACGTACAGGCTGGCGTTGTCCAGGCTGGTGAGGTTTTCCTTGTCCTGGGCGCGGATGAATTCGGCCATGGGTTGGCTGTACCGTTCAGCGCGTCCTTCCTGGAAGTTGCTGTAAGTGCGACGGAGTCGACCATAGATGTTTCGGGCCTGTTGTTCACTGCCGTAGCGATACGTCAGTTGCATCGACCAGATCAGGAAATTTTCATGTCCGCTGCGGAAACTGCTTGGGGCGGTGGTGGTGAGGTACTTACCGCCAATACGTTGACCCGCCGTGACCACTGCGCGCTCGTAGGCGGTGATGTAACGTGCATCGGGTAATTGCGTGTAGTAGCCGGTGATGGGGTCGTAGGTGATACGCCCGTTGTGGGTGAGTGCCTGCAGGGCATGAAGGACTTGCCGATCGGTGTTGAGAACCTGGAAGCGGTTGGAGTCGTCGATGTTGCGCACGCCTTCAGATACTTTCACGCCCAGAGAAGCCCAGTACAGGCCATGTGTGGCGGGATGACGAAAGTCCAACGGCAGTTGTTTGGGTTCGGTGGGGTTGGGCAGTTCGATTGACCGGGTGAAATCGCTTTCCTCCACGATCAACCATTCGCCCTGCATCAGTTCCATGATGAACGCCGGGTCCATGTGATAGTGATGCACCAGTACCCGCGCCCGCAGGAAAGCGAGCAGTTGATCGCGCGCTTCAGGATCATCCGATTTGAAGATCCATTCGAGCAGTTGCTGTTCTGCTTCGTTGTCGGCCACAGGGCGTTGCACGGGCCAGATGCCGGCACGGTAGGCTTCTGCCCGGGCAAGAAGTTTGCCCACGGTACGCAGCAGATCGACGTTCAACTCAAAACCCATATCACGCAGTTGCGATACGAGGGGCGTCACTTTCGGGTATTCAGCCGTGAACGCATCCAGTTGCGCGGTTAATTCAGGTGATTGGGCCTGGCTGATCAGTTCATGCGCTTCGTGAACAGGTTTGAACCATTCGACCACGTCCTGCGTGCTGGTGGTTGGGGGCGGGCCGAGTATTTCATGCCACTCTTCGGCAAGTTCTCGTTTGTAGAAAAAGTGCATGTCGTCGGAGAACTGTCCGACTTTGTGAAGGAAGATCCAGGACAGTTCCTTGTACAACTGGGTGCTGGTCGGGTTGAGCGGAATGCCGCGGTCGCGCAGCAGTTCGATGCCCGCGCGCACCCACATCCACCGTTCTTCCTCGGTGTGCGTGGCCACGGAAATGTTGTACGCCATGTTCCACGCATGGAAGGCCCATACCTGCGCGAAGCGCGGCTGGAGCGTGCAGATCCAACTGGATAACTGCATCGCCTCGTGGAACTTGCCTTCTTCCTTCAGTTTCGTCGCTCGGCCCCAAAGCACATCGACCGCCAGACCACGAAAACTACCAAGCATGGCGTAAGTGAACGCAACCTGAGGCGGCAAGGCGGCAAGGGCTTCGTGGTCGGCGTTGAGTTGCAGGTCTTTGCGTGTTTCGTTGATCGGTTGCATCACCAATGAGGCTGCGGCAAACGACAACCCCATGCCAAACAATGCCAACAGGATGATGAATGAATCTTTACCACGCATTGGTCGATTTCCGATTTTTGATCTCCGATTTTCGATTGAGTCATAAATCGTCAATCGAAAATCGAAAATTGGCAATAACTACACCTGCACGCGCGCCAACTCACGGCTGCGGAAAATCAGCCACGCGATCAATCCCGTGACACCGGTCCACACCAGTCCCACCCAGCCCAAACAGTTGAGTACTTGCGACCAACCCACGTAGATGCCGTCCACGATGTTACTGACAGGCGCATAGCTGCTGAATTTCGATAATGGATAGGTAAACGCATAGCCGACCAGCTTGAACACGAAGCCGATGGCGTCATCGACGCCGGCCACTTTTGACATATCCAGTTTGCTCAGTGAGCTGAGCACAAATCCGCTGATGTAAATGCCAAACATGAACAGGAAGCCGCCCAGCAGTGCCACGGCAAAACCAAGGAATGTGGCGAACGCCAAACCCACCGCCGCCAGGAAAGCGAGCGTGATCCACGTGATTAACATGGCGCGCAGGAAGTTTGGCCCGAACCCGCCCACGGTGTGCAGGACGGCAAGGCCATCTTCCACCGGGAAGGTGATCGACTTGGCCGGGTTCAGGTTGTACAGCATGATGTTCAGCTTGCCCTGGCTGTCGACCATCCGGGCATCAATGGGGTAACGCAGCACGATATTCATCACTGCATCGATGGCGGCCAGTCTTCTACCGTTGACTTCGATGCCGACTTGTGTTTTGTTGCCGGTTGCCCCTTTGATCTTATATCGCAGGTAGACCACATCGCCGTATTCGGCAGCGCGTTCGAGGCCTTCAAAAACGTAAACCTGCGCATGGTTAGGTGTGCCACGTGGTCCGAGACTGCGCCATTGTTTGGCGGTCTGCTCAAACAGTTGCTGAGCGGCCTGCTCGGCCCCGAGTTCCAGCAGCATCTGCTCGTTCATGGTGGCGGCGGCTTCGGGCGCTTGTGAACGACCCAGGTCGATCAACGTTTGCGGCTGATTGCGACGAAGCTCGCTGAGTCGAACCCCAACGATTTCCTCGAAAGATTGGGCTGGCTTGGGTTCGGTTTTGATGCGTGCGGCCAGAACTTCTTCGCGCACGGTCAGGGCATCATAGTTGTCCTGCGCAGGTAACTCTGCCAGGTAGAACACGGTGAAGCCTGCAATGCCCACACCCGCTACCATCAGTAGCACGCCGTTCAGCAGAACCAGTCCCAGCCATTTGCCGATCAGATATTGCGCCCGGCCAATCGGCTTGACCATGGTGGTGAAGACCTGCTTATCGCGGATCTCACTGCTGAGCGACCAGCAGGCGAAAGCCACTGTGAACAGCGACAGCAAAAAGGTGGTTGCTCCCATGCTGTAACCCAGGAACTGTTGCACGCGATAGCGCAGCGGTTGATCATCGGAAAGGACGAACGGGAGGATGGGAATCAATAGCAGGATCAGGCCGAACAAACCAACCACCACGCGCTGGCTGACCGCTTCATCAATCACCGCCCGGGCAACGCTCAGTGGTGCCCACGGCATTTTCAATACGGACCGAATCAACGCGAGCAGGACAACAAACGTCCAGATCGACACGATGATCACACCACACACCGTCTGTGCCGGACTGCCGAAAACCCACGCGCCAGTCGAGATGCTTTCGATCGTGGCCACGGCCCCACCAAGCAGATTACCACCAATCACCCACAACACGACTTTCGCCCACGTGCCGGTGTCGGCGGAATCCATGAGCATGCGCCAGAGCACAAACAAGCCCGCAAAACCAGTCAAAGTGATGGTCGGCCACTCCGCCCATGTCGGCAGGGAACCGAATGCAATCAGCAGATTCACTGCCGTCAAATACAGCGCGAACAGAACGAACAACACGACATAGCGCGGTAACAGGTTTGGCCGGGTTGAACGGGGCGCTGCGCTCACGACTTGCGGTCTCCACCCAACAGATCATCGATCACACCACTGTCGACATCAGGCTTGGCGGGTTTGGTTGATGGTGGTGCATCATCTGCAGGCTGATCGGTTTGCGGGGATGTATTGGTCAGTTGGTCGAGCACCGCATCGTCCACGCCTTGTGGTTGAGCGGGTGCGACATTGGGTTGTGTTGTTGGGGCAGGCTGGGTGGGTTCATTCGAGGTGAGTTGCGAGATCAACGCTTGCCCATCGAGGTTCTCGGGCATGTGCGCATCGCGGACGAGGAAATCGGCCACATCTCCGCCGGACGTCGCGCCACTGGTACGTGCGCCTTCGTTCTGCGCCTGGTGGACGATGTTGAGGAACAATGCCTCCAGCTTTTGCCGTGGGGCCTGCACGCTGCGAATGGCTTTGCCTTCTTCGCTTTGGATCAACTGTTCGATCTTGTTGATGGTTGATTCGCTGAGGCTGTCGGTTTCGATCAGTGAAGACTCGCTGACCGTCAACAGTTCATTGCAAGTGCCTTCAGCCCGTTTGCGCCCACCGTACAGGATGGTCACGCGGTCGCACACATCTTCCACGTCGGCCAGCAGGTGGGAAGAAAGCAGCACCGTCTTGCCGCGGTCCTTCAGTTCGAGGATCAGGTCTTTGATCTGCCTGGTGCCGATGGGGTCCAGCCCGGTGGTGGGTTCGTCAAGGATCAACAGATCGGGATCGTTGATCAGCGCCTGGGCCAGCCCGATGCGTCGCTGCATGCCTTTGGAGTACTCACCGATGGGGCGACGTTGCACGGCATCGAGGCCAACCATCTGCAGCAGCATATCAATGCGGCGGGTGCGCTCGTGATGGCTCAGCCCGAATAGGCGGCCGTAGTAATCAAGCGTTTCCCGCGCATTCAGAAAGCGGTACAGATAGGATTCTTCCGGCAGATAACCGATGCGTTTTTTGATTGCCACATCGGTGGGCAGTTTGCCCAGGACAGCCACGCGACCTTTCGTGGGGAACAGCAGGCCGAGGATGATTTTGATGGTGGTGCTTTTTCCGGAGCCATTTGGTCCCAGCAGGCCGAACACTTCATGGGGCTGAACTTGCAGATCGAGTGTGTCAACCGCCGTCACACGCGGGCGCATCCAGAAGTCTTTGAAGACCTTGGTCAGGCCACGGGTTTCAATGGCAGGAGGGTCGGCCGGGGTGATCATTTCATCTCCGATGTAATGCCTGCGATCGTGTTTTCAGATCGTAGGCAACATTAATCCAAGTCGACGGCGTTCTCCGTATCGGCGGCGTTGGCGCGGCGTTCGCGCTCCCTCTGCACCTGCGGGTCACGGCCGATTTCTACGTACACCGATTTGTTCGGTTCGCTGGGCAGGTAGAACGTTTCGACGTCACCACTGAGAATCGCGAGGAATGTTTCCTGCCACAGACGATCGCGGGTAATGCGTTCGAGTTGGGGGCTGTCGGTGAATTTGCTGACGTAACCGATGAATTCTTTTGCTTCGCCCTGCACGCTGGCGGCGACGCTGGTTTTGAAACTGCCCGCATCATTGATCTTGGCGCGGGCGGTACCGGTCACCATGTCGGCAGTCATGAGCGTATCGAGTTTGTCCTGATCGACGTTATCGAGTTGCTTCAGGGGTTGCAGGGCTTCGGCAGCCGTCTTGCCGTCCAGCAAAGCGTTGATGGAAGATTCGATGGCCTTCACCGCGTCGGTGTTATCAAGGCGACGCGCTTCTTCGTAGTGTTCGATGGCGAACGTCATGGCGGTGTGGCCGGCGCCAGCGACCGTGTTGAGAATCTGTTGGCGCTGCTTTTCAGCCGCTTCACGGGCTTCGCGCTTGGCGGTGGCCG
>JANQFT010000494.1 GCA_028277685.1 Phycisphaeraceae bacterium | reverse complement strand
GCCAATGGGCCGCTGGCATAGAGGCCCTCGCTCCAGCACAGTGTTTCATCCAGTATGGGATAGCCGCAGCTTGCCAGTGGGAGGCGATAACGCATGATCGTATCGGCCAGCCAGGTTTGCTCTGGCGGAACCGCCTGGAAGCCGGTGGCTAGAACAACGTGATCCGCCCTGTGCGTGCCACCATCTGCGAACGTCAGGCTGATCCGTTGCTCATTCGTCATATCTGCGGCGATGATTTCAACCGGATGGTGATGCATCTGCCCCGAATGTATAGCGGCGTCAATGTCGGAATAAACATCGCGCGCCATTGTACCCGGATGACGGGCCTCACCGATCATCCAGCGCCGATGTTGATAGTCTGCCTGCCCAAAGGCCCGCAAGCAAGCGGGACCCAGCCAGCAAGGGCTGCTGTCAAAGTCGTGCTGGCGCAGCGGCTCGCGGGTCACGAGCGTTACGGTGTGGTCATGCATGAGGTTGAGTGCAATCTGACCGGCGGAAATCCCACCACCGACGACGACTACCCCGGCATCATCCGCGATGGCCTTCTTGTCAAACGCACCATCCAGCACATGTTGAATTGGCGCAGTCTGCATAAGTGGTTCGGCCCAATCGGGTATCCGAAGTTGCTGTCGTCCTGTTGCCAGCATTGCGCGCCGGGTTAGTAATCTGGTGCTGGCGGTTTCAACACACCACCCCCTGTCCACGCGGTGCAGTGCCAGGGCTTGCCCGCGTATATGCAGGCCGTCGAGTTGGTAAGTATCGATTACGTGCTGGCAATGGCTTTGGAATAGGGCATTGGATGGGCGATAGTAAGGATCAATCCACTGTTCAAAAGGGTCCAATCCCTGTTCTCGGACAAACCGCTCAAGTGCGATGGGTTCCAGGTCGATATGATGCACACGGGGCGAGCGCAGGTAGCGCATCCCCGTATTGGCCGTGCGGCGATTCCACGCCGCCAGCAGATGTTCATGTGGATCGAGAATGCGCACAGTATCGCGTGCAAAACCTTGACCATGAACCAGCACATGGGCCAGATGCACGCCATGAATACCCCCGCCGATAATCAACCAGTCCAACATCAATTTACTTCGCCTGTTGCATCTGCCATATCGGAAAATCGTCAGGGAAAAGTTGCCAGCCACCTTCGCCCAGCGCCAGTTCAGCATCCGTCAGCAGGGCGGCATTGATTTGTTCGAGCATCACCTCTTTGGGCATCTGAATACCGATAAAAACCAATTCTTGCCGCCGGTCACCAAAGGGTTCCTGCCAGTACTCCGCCATGTACTCATCAACCTGTGGCCCCTGCGGTCGCATATGTTCAGGGGTCCCTGCGAGCCAGTTGCCTGCGGGCGAAACGCGGGCGACGTGCCCCGCGAGCGACCAGTTGATCCCGGTGTCGTGCCGGGTGGCGATCCAGAAGAAGCCCTTTGAGCGCAGCACTTTTAGCATGTGATCGCCCTGGAGGAAGTCCATCAGCCGTTGGGGATGGAAGGGACGACGAGCGCGGAACACGAAACTGCTAATGCCGTATTCTTCGGTTTCCGGGGTGTGTTCGCCCTGAAGTTCTTTCAGCCAACCAGCGGAACGCTGAGCCGCTGCCATGTCGAACAGCCCCGTGCTGACAATCTGCTGCATCTCCACGCGGCTGTGCTCGGTGCGGATAAGCCGGGCATCCGGGTTGAGTTTACGCAGCACCCCTTCCAGTTCCTCGACCTGTTGGGGTGCGGCGAGATCCGTCTTATTCAGGATGATGACATTGGCGAACTCAACCTGATCGATCAGCAGATCAGATAAGGTACGATTGTCATCCTCACTGACGGCCATGTTCAGGGCTTTCAGGCGTTCGCCCTCCCGATAATCATCCAGCCAGCGGTTGGCATCCACCACGGTGACCATCGTATCCAGTTGGGAGATGTCCATCAGACTCATATTGCCATCTGGTGTGGGGAAGGAGAAGGTCATCGCCACCGGCAGTGGTTCGGAAATCCCCGTGGATTCGATCAGCAAATAGTCGAAGCGCCCTTCGCCTGCCAGCCGGGCCACCTCTTGCAGCAAGTCTTCACGCAGCGTGCAGCAGATGCAGCCATTGGTCATCTCGACCAATTTTTCTTCGGTGCGGCTAAGCTGTGCATCACCCTCCCGGACAAGCTGTGCGTCAATGTTGACTTCACTCATATCGTTGACAATCACCGCCACGCGCATCCCTTCACGATTGTTGAGAATGTGATTGAGCAGAGTCGTTTTCCCAGCCCCCAGGAAACCTGAGAGTACGGTTACAGGTAGTTTCTTCATGTTTGTTGCCCCTTGTTGATCGAATTTACCAGCTTGATTTGGTGACACCGGGAATCTCGCCGCGCAGTGCCTTCTCGCGGAACGTGATGCGCGACAGACCAAAGCGGCGTATGTAGCCCCGCGCGCGCCCGGTCAGATGGCAGCGATTACGCAAACGAGTTGGGCTCGAATTCCTCGGTAGTTTCGCCAGCCCCTCCCGGTCGCCCGTCGCCTGCAGGCGACGGCGCTCCTCAGCGTACTTCGCGACAAGCTGCTGCCGTTTCTTCTCTTTTGCAACGGATGATTTCTTCGCCATAATTTCTCCTCAACTGATCTTCTGTGGCACGATTTGTTCCGCGAGTTCAAACCAACTTACGGGCATCGCCGCTGCGGGAATACCGCCCTTGTATCGTTTGCGCTTCGGCCAGTTCTCAAGGATGTGCTCGCGATAATCCGGTTCCACCTGACTGGACAGCCAGCGTTCATAGTGCCCGATCCAGTTCAGGGTGGCGGCCAGCAGGTTATCCGCATAGCCGGCTTCTATTTCAGAATGACCGCCGGTCATCGGCGGCAGATCACGCGCTCGCCAGGCGTTCGGCCTTAGAATCACCTCTGGACTGTAGCGCACACGAAAACGCGAACGATCAACGAACAGGCTGCCCCACTGCGGATGAGCAAACCAGATACCCCAGCCCCACAGGTTCAGCACGGCGTCTTGGTCGGTCTGAAACGTGTAGGCGCTGTGAAAGCGGGCGTCGGGTGCGGGGCGTTTCTCAGCACCGTAAGCCAGCAGTAGATTGCCTTGGGCCCGCCGCACATCACAGCCCCAACACCACATCTGCTGGTCCAGCAGTGGTATCGCAGCACGTTGAATATCTGTGGGAATGGGAATTGTCGCTTTCAATGCCGGCCTCTCACTTGCTTTTCTAAATGATATTTGGTATCAATTAGATCGCAAATGATACTTGATCTCAATTAGGCTCGCAAGCCCTAGTTGAGACACTGTGCCGGGTATTACCCAAACTTATCTAAGGAGGTTGTATCTCATGCCCAGATTTATCCGAATTGCCCTTGTTCTGATGGTTTTATCCCTGATTTTGGCACTCCCGGTAGGGGCGCAGGATGATGATAACGCACTTCAGGTAACGGTCAGCATCCTACCCCAGCAGTATTTTGTCGAGCGTATCGGTGGCGACCGGGTGGCCGTCAACGTGATGGTGCAGCCTGGCGAATCCCCCGCCACCTACGAACCGACGGCACAGCAGCTCACTGCCCTCAGCGAGTCCGCCGCCTACTTCAGCATCGACGTGCCGTTCGAGCGAGCGTGGCTGGATCGTATCGCCGATGCCAACCTTGACATGCTGATGGTTGATACGACGCATGGCATTCAACGTGTCGGCATGGGGGATCATGGTATCGAACTGTCTGCTGATTACCAAACCCCGCCCAACGCTGACCCACATATCTGGCTCTCCCCGTCACGAGTCGCTGTGCAGGCAGA
>JANQFT010000429.1 GCA_028277685.1 Phycisphaeraceae bacterium | reverse complement strand
GTCGCTACGGCCATGTCGCCCTGGTTGAGTTACTTCTCAACCGCGGCATGCCGGTGCACGAACTCAACACCCCCGACTGGGCTCAACCCCTGGTGTGGGCGAAGAAGATGAGGCATGACCATGTCGCGCAATTACTGACTGAACGTAGGCCTTAACTCCGACGTCGAACCAAGGTGATAACGGCTGCGGTCATGAGGATGGCCGTGGTCGGTTCAGGAATTTCGTGGCTGAACATCCATTCGTAGAATTCATCGCCGCTGTAGATGGGCGACCAGATGTTATGGCCTTTGCCGGTAAATTCGGTGTAGCGGATATTGCCGGACGTGGCCGTGGGGTACCCCAGCATCTGGGTGTTGAATGTGATGCTGTCAGTTTCTTCCATACCGACGAGTGATTTGTAGGTTTCACGCGAGTGACGCACATCAACTGTGCTGTCGTTCGACCCGTGCATGATCCAGTGTGGTACATGGTTGAAATGCGCTACCATCGATGGATCAGCCGTCCAGACGTGGCCTCCAGATAAAGGAGCAGAGGCAGCGAAACGAAACGGTGGATCGGTCATGCCTTCAGTGACGCTTGAGTAACCAAAGCTGCCAAATCCACCCATCGACAAGCCGGTGATATACATGCGGTTGCTGTCGACGGAGTACTGCTGTTGCACATCGTCGATGGCGTATGCAGTGAGGTCTTGCGAAGCCAGCCACCCTGAGCCACCGGGAACCTGGGGTGCGACCAGAATAGCCGGATAGTCAGATTCTGTTTTGTCGATCAGGCCACTTATGTGCTTCTTTACTTGCTTGTCGTTATCGGTGCCGCGCTCGCCCGCACCATGAAGGAAGAGCACCAACGGATATTGTTGGGCGGGATCATAACCAGCCGGCAGGTATACCCGGTATGGCATGGTGAGGTTACCGTCGGTGGCAGTCTTCTCCAGGCCGTTCGACCATCCGCGTCCGAAAACAGAACCGGCGCACACGCACATCACACCCACGACAAACAACGCTCTGAAATGCATAATCTCTGCTCCCTGCCACTTGGTTCGCCAAACAAAGCCAATCTATTTCAATAGACGTCAAGATGCGAGAACCGTTTCGTGGGTTACCGCAAAAACTTTGGCCAACCTGAACCGCCACCCATGACTTGATAAACTACCTGTATGCCACGCTATTTGCCTGATTTCGAACGTTTCCGTGAACTGGCTGCGGCCGGGAATCTGGTGCCCATCTATCGACAGTTGATGAGCGATCAACTGACGCCGGTGTTGGCGTATCGTCGTCTGGTGAAACCGGATGACCGGTTGGCACCCAGCTTTCTGCTGGAGTCGGTGGTCGGTGGTGAGCGCATGGCCCGGTACAGTTTTCTCGGTGCCCAGCCGATGGCGGAAATCATCGCGCACCATCACGAAGTGACCCGGCGCATCGGCGACCAGACCGAACAGTTTCACAGCAATGACCCGCTGAAGGAAATGGTCAAACTGACCGACGCGTGGAAGCTGGCCAGTGTGCCTGAGCTACCCGACTTCACCGGAGGCTGGGTGGGTTACGCCGGCTACGACACCGTGCGTTATGTAGAGGGTGAAAAACTCAATCACCCCCCCACCGATGACCGCAAGCTGCCCGACATGCACATGGCACTCTACCGGCAGGTGGTAGCGTTCGATCATGTGCATAAGGTGGTGCTGGCGATCAACCACGTGTTGCTGGACGAGCACGACTCGGTGGACGCAGCCTACG
>JANQFT010000382.1 GCA_028277685.1 Phycisphaeraceae bacterium | reverse complement strand
TGGACATGCTCAGCCGTGAACGGCAGCGCCAGGTGGATGACCTGCGCACGGTCCAGGCGGATGGCATCATCTACAGCGGTGTGCTGCCGGAAATGGTGGAAACTGCTCAGTCGCGCGATGTGCCTGCGGTGAACGTGGTCGGACGCCTGTCGGAAATTCCCGCGTGCAGTGTGGTGGGTGATGACCGGGCGTGCGGGCGACTGGCGGCCGAACATTACCTGGACCTGGGTTTCCGCTCGTTCATGACTGTGCATGTCTATCATGAACGTTTCTCCCAGCGTCGTGTGGATGGTTATGTCGATCGCCTGCGCGAGGCCGGGCATGACTGTGCGATCTGTCAGCGCGTTGAAGACCTGCAACAGGACGTCGCCGATCTGAAGCGTCGGTTGGCTGGTCCGGTGGCGCTGTTTGTGGAATCGGATCCTGCCGGCGCGAGGGTGCTGGATCATCTGTATCGCGCGGGCATTCACGTGCCGGATGATGTGGCGGTGTTGGGCATGGCGAACATCAGGCAAATCTGTGAGTTGTGTTCACCGCCTTTGTCGAGTGTGGATGGCAACCTTGAACGTCGCGGTTACGAAGCGGCGGCACTGCTTGATCGTCTGATGGATGGTGAGCCGGAACCGATCGAACCAGTTCTCATCAAGCCGCGCAGCGTGGTGGTGCGTCGTTCAACGGATACGGTGGCCGTGCGCGATCGCGAGGTGGCCCGTGCGGTGGACTTTATTCGTCAGCATGCCGACCAACCCATCCAGGCAGAAGACGTTGCCGATTCCGTGTTACTTTCCCGGCGATCGTTGGATCAACGTTTCATTGCCGCGCTGGGACGTACCGTGCATGAGGAGATTTGGAACCATCATATGCAGCGTGCGCAGGCATTGCTGAATGACACGGACTTGTCGTTGTACGAAGTGGCTGCACGCAGCGGGTTTCGTAGTGCCAGCGCGCTGAGCACCATCTTCAAACGACACATGGGCATGTCACCCAAGGCGTACCGCCGCATGCATGGCACGCAACCATAAACTGACTTCATGACATTTAGGCAGATGGTGCGGTTGGCCGTTCGACCAGTTGAGCCGCCAGCACTGCGCTGGCTGCTGCGATCCACGCCAGTACCGTTTCAGTGATGTCGGGGTAGCGCGTTGTATCGAACAGTTGCATCGCCTCGCCTGCGGTGGCCACGCCGGCGACGCCCAGGGCGATGTGCCACCAGGCAGGACGCACGCCGCTCAGTCGACGCCATGCCCACCACGCCAGGCCCATCATGGCGTACCACACCATGTCGCCGGCCAGGCTCGCACCGGCGCTGAGGTAGGGCATCATGAATTGGTGCAGCAGCGGCAGCCAGTTCATCTTTTCGGTGGTGGGGGCATGCAGGCCATCGGGTGAAGCCGAGACCCAATGCATGACCACCTGCATCGCCAGAACGCCTGATGCAACGATCGCCAAACCATGTCGATGGCTCAGCACGAACGGTATGCGTT
>JANQFT010000305.1 GCA_028277685.1 Phycisphaeraceae bacterium | reverse complement strand
CATCTTTGAATACGGTGATGCGCGTCGGGCCAGTGGTGGTGATTTCGTCCAGACCGAGGCCGCCTTCAGTGGTGTCGGGGGCAGCCAGTGATTTGCCATGCACCACCATCGCGTGGGTCGCACCGAGTTTGCCCAGCACCTCGGCGATGGGTTCGGTCAGCCGATCATCGAACACACCCATCACCTGACGCTTTGCTCCCGCGGGGTTGGTCAACGGTCCAAGCACGTTGAAGATGCTACGGAAGCCCAATTCCTTCCGTGGACCGATCGCGTGCTTCATGGCTGGATGATGTGCCGGAGCAAAGCAGAAACAGAGATGCGCATCGGTCAGACATTGCGTGAGTTTCTCACTATCGACCGCGAGTTTCACTCCCAGCGCTTCGAGCACTTGCGATGAGCCGGAGTTGCTGGTGACCGATCGATTACCGTGCTTGGCCACGTAAGCGCCGGCACCCGCAGCGATCAGTGCGGCGGTGGTGGAGATGTTGAACGTTCCGCTGGAATCGCCACCCGTACCGCAGGTGTCGATCACCTCGATGCCATCCGGCACATCCACACTGGTGGCCTGCTGACGCATGGCGCTGGCCGCACCGGCGATTTCATCCACGGTTGGCCCATCTGCGCGGGTCTGCATGGCGGCAAGCAGAGCGCCGATCTGGGCGTCGGTTGCACCACCGGTCATGATGATCTCGAAGGCCTGCCGGGCCTGATCCTCAGTCAGGGAATTGCCCTGCACCAACAGCTTCAGCAAGGGTTGAATGGCGGTCTTATCGGCGGTTGCATCGGTCATCACACGGCTCCTTGGACATCACAGCTGACAGCAGGCACGCCTACCGCCACCACCACGGGCGAAAGTGTACCCGATGCCGGCAATGTCAGCGATATGTGAATTGCGTCACAACGTACCGGATAGTGGGTCATTTTGAACTGACTGGCCTCAACGAGCCGCGCCCGTGAGGTAGCGGTCGACTCAACCGCATAATGAAGACGGTATTTCCTGCGGCCCGGCGACCGCTCCTTCACAGTCGCGGCTCGTTAAGATTCAAACTCACCCACGACCACGTACCGAACAAGGGAAAACGCGCATTGCAGTGGGGTGTGGCCCGCCATTACAATTGATAGGTTGTACTGACGATCCGGCAAGGGAATTTGACCATGCAGAGATCTTTATTGAGCGGCAGACTTGTGGCCGCCCTGGTGCTGGTGATGGCTTCGTCATCGGCGTGGGCACAGGATGAACAGGCCCGCGTGGAGCGCATCCTTCGCGAAGCCGAACGCAGCTATGCCCTGCAAGCCAACCCGGAGCTGAACATCGGTGAACGCGCGCTGATCGACTTCGGCGGGCTGCTGAACTTCAGCTTCCTGGCCGTCGACGATGCGAACCAGCAGACGCGCATCCTGCGGCAAACCGATGTGCAGGGCTACGCCCATCTGTCCATCGACGGTGTGCACGATTTCTACGGCCGACTGCGCTGGCGGTACCAGGACTTCAACGCCGGTGACAGCTTCGATGGTGCAGGCGATCAAACCATCTACCCGCTGTACGACCGGTTGTGGTACCAGTTCAATCTGCAGAAGGCCATTGCGGCCTACGATGGCCGTAACATCAGCGACCAGTTGACCATTCGTGTCGGGCGCGACTTCTTCACCTGGGGTGCGGGGCTAACCTTCGCTGATGAACTGTACGCGGTCGACATCTACGCGAAGTGGGCCGCACCGAAGTTGGAGTTCCGTGCGTTGGTCGGGCAGACGCCCTCATCCAGCGTGATCGACTTCGACCCCTCGCGCCCCAGTTTCGATGGCGATACCGACCGTCTCTATGTCGGCGGTATGGTTCAGTACGATGGCATGTACAAACACAAGCCGTATGCCTATGTACTGGCTTCGTTCGACCGCAATACCGAAGACTTCACCACCTTTGCCGGGCCACCAACGACGCCCACCGCGTTCGACTACAACCCGATTTACTTCGGCGTGGGTTCGCACGGTGAGTTCTTCCATCCTCACCTGCGTTATCACGCGGAATTCGTGCTGGCCACCGGCAACAGCCTTTCGCACCCGCAGGTGGCGTTTGTGCCCACCAAGCAATCGCGCGACCGCATCGAAGCATGGGCAGCCCGCATGAATCTGCGGTACCTGTTCCAGGATGAAATGGAGTCCGAGGCTTCGTTCGAAGCAGTGTTCGCCAGTGGTGATGACGACCGTATTGCCGACACCGCCAGCACCTTCGGCGGCAATCGACACGGCACCCCCGACCGCGCCTACAACGCATTGGATGGTGTTGGCACGGGCCTTGCGTTCGGTCCTCCGGTCAGCAACCTGATGATGTTCCGAGCCGGCGTGGGCACGCATCCGCTGAAAAGCCAGCCGCTGTTCAAACGCATGCGCATCGGTTTCGACATGTACGTGTTCAACAAAATGGACAGCGAAGCCCCACTGGATGAACCGACCGGCAACGCTTCATTCCTCGGAATAGAGACTGACCTTTCGGCCGACTGGCGCATCACCAGCGATGTCTCATTGCATATGCGCTACGGTGTGTTCTTCCCCGATGCCGCGATCGAAACCGACAAAGACCAGCGGCACTTTTTCTACACCGGCGTCAGCTACGCCTTCTAAAGCCTGCGGCAAAGGATTCACCATGCGATACACCAACGGCTTGATCTGTGCCCTGCTGACCATCACCGCTTTAGGCGGCTGTGCTCGCACGCAAATCGAAAGCCCACTCGAAACCAACTACGAACAGACCGACGCCACCGCGGAACTCGACTTCTGGCACGGACTGGCCGACCGCCCGGTGGTGAACAACAACGAAATGGCACACGGCCTGATCCAACTGGCCAACATCACCGACCTCAACGAAACTTACGCCGAGCGCATCGAGTGGCTGAAAACCAACGGCTACCTGGACCGCGGGTTCAACGCCCCGGCTCATGCCTCGGCTGAGCGCGGCACGCTGGCCCAGATTCTGTGCCGCATTCTGGATATCAAGGGTGGGTTAACCATGCGGATCATTGGTGCCCATCCCCGTTATGCCCTGCGGGAACTGGTCGACATGGAAATGATCGATCCGTCCTCCACGCAGCAAGGCTTCAGTGGCATAGAATTTGTCGGTGTGATTAATAAAGCTGAAGCGTACGCAGAGGAGACGCCATGATACGCCACACAACCCCATTTACATTGATCGTGTGCCTGTTGGCCACTGCGGCCTTTGCCGCACCCCCCACCGCCACACCGGGGGATAAGACCCAACTCGACATGCAGGTGAAAGTCACCGCTGTGCAGGGCAAAGCGGAATTTCGCGCGACACCGGACAAACCCTGGCAACCCATGAAGAAGGATCAGGTGCTTGCGTTGGGCAGCCAGATTCGCACAGGTTTGCGGTCGAGCATCACCATGAACGTTGGCCCCAACGCCGAGGTGGTCATCAAATCTCTCACCATCATGATGGTCAGTGATCTTGTCGCGGATAATGCCGACACGCTACGCACGCGCCTGGGCATGAAATACGGCCGCATGAAATTTGATGTGCGACACGTGGGCTTTAAGAATGATTTCCAGGTCGCCACCCCCACCGGTGTGATGGCCGTCAAAGGCACCGGCGGCTGGGTGATCACCTTCGATGGTCGTCCCTTGATTGCCGGCGTGGATACCAACGGGTTCTCATCCATCCTTCAGCAGTTCAACAACGGCGACACCAGTTGGCTCAGTGGGGCCGACCAGATCAGCGGTGCGTTCATCGATCCGGTCGTCCACCGCGACTACATGAATGCCCTGGCAGCCGAAGCGGCGGGGCAAGGCAAATCCCTGAAGGAAGTCAATTTGAATAATCGTCTGGAACTGACCACGGGCATCACCGGCATTGTGCCGCCACCCGGCGGCGGCCCCCCTGATGGCACAAACGGTGCAGGCCAGAATGGACTCGGCTCCTTGCACGGCGGAGATAGCCTGATCTCCACCAAGAACACCATCCGCGAAGACGCCAATCGCTTCGGCGGTGGTGAGAACGAATAATGGTTGCGGGCTGAAAAAGTAATTTGCGATCAAATCGACCGCGATATCTGCTGAACGGCACTCATATACCAACGACACAAGACCGGCGCACCTTTGCGCCGGTCTTTTTTTGTCTGCCCCATCGCACACTGCCCCATGCTGCATTACGATGATGAACCATGTCGTCGGATGAACACACCCCCGCCGCCTCGCATAAGCACGGTTCGCGCCTGCGCGTCAGCCTGGCCATCGGGCTGACCACCACCGTGCTGGTCGTCGTGGCCACCGCAATGGGCTACCTGAGCATTTTTGAACGCAACATGATCGATTGGCGACATCGCCTGTTCGCCAAGTTCACTCCCCCGCCCACCAACCGCGTGGTGCACATCGACATCGACGACAACGCATTGACCAACGTCGGCCGTTGGCCTTGGCCCCGCGCGAAACTGGCGCAGATGGTGGATGAACTCGACCGTGCCGGTGCCAAGGTGGTGGGCTTCGACCTTCTGTTCGACGAACCGCAGCAACCACGCCTGGTTCTTCCGGAAGGTGTTGATCTGGATACGGCAAAATTCCACCAACTCAGCAGGGTGGACGATGATGCGATCCTCGCTAACGCATTGCGCAGCAGTGGTTCTGCCTTGCTGGCGGTCAATTATGTCACCGCGACCAAGGCAGGCCCGATCACCCGGCGGGCGCTCGATGTTTTATCCGATGACCCGCTGCTGGATGCGAACGAAGTGGCCGACCGCGCTGAACTGAATGCGGCACAACGTCAATGGGTGGCGCGTAACATCGGAAAGCTGAAAGCCACCGTCCTGCGACATGGTCTGTTCGATCTGTTCGCCCGATCGTCTA